>JBEAPM010000084.1:0-40654 GCA_041164445.1 Cyanobacteriota bacterium | reverse complement strand
GTGTTTCTGGTTGTCCTTGTGGATTGTTGACCTGGGGTTGTAATAGTTCAATTAACCATTTCAGCAAAAACCAGCGATCGTCCATGGGAAGTTCTTTGATGGTTTCTTGCAATTGTTCAATAGGGCTTTTAAGCTGCGTGTTCATTGTGTTCACTAGAATCGGGACAACTTTTACAATTGGGATCATACCCGATCGCTCCCCATCTCTCTTGCCAGTCCTCACAGATCCCCGTTTTTGCTGGTTTCCATCTTGGAAGGAAATAGGTCTATTCCGTCAGTTTCTCAAAAAACATTAATCCTTGTAAACATCCCGTCGGTGTCTCACTCGAGTAATAAAAATAACTTGAATAGTATCGTCAACACTATACACAACTCGATAGTCACCCAAACGAATACGATACAGTTGCTCACTACCTTTGAGCTTGATCGATCCGGATGGACGCGGATCATTTCTCAGAGCATTGATCGGTATTTGCAAGCGTTTTTGAATGTTGGCGGGGAGTTTCCGAAATTCCTTAGCAGCAGATGCTTTGAATTTGATGCGATACTCCATGGATTAGGCATCCTCAGGGATTTCGGCTTCTAGCTCTTCCCATTCAACATCAGGTTCCTCTCTTCTAAGATGAGAGATCATCACGTCGTAAAAGTCTTCCCACAGATCCCCCCATTGTTCAAGGTCAATTTGAACAGCTGTTTTCTCCCCGGTTTCGTTAACAAGAAATTGAACACCTTTCATAGCTACATTATTTAGAAGATAACGATCGCTCTTATTATAAGAGACGTAGCAGCGATCGCTCCCCATCCTCCAGATCCGACTTTCTTCCGGTTCCCCTCTGGGGAGGGGTTAGGGGTGGGTTCATGCTAAAATACCACCGATCGTTTTGCAGAACCCCCCCATGGAAACGCGATCGCTTCTCCTCGCCACTATTTTGCTTTTAGGTTTAGGTCACTCCGCAGGGGCGATCGTTTCGGCTCCAAAATTTTTAAGGGGGCAAAGGGCTGACCCATTGAATCCCCTCGCCCAAGGGCAGCAAATCCAAACTGATCCTCGATTGCAGGAAGCCGATCGTTTAGATCAACAAGCGCGTCAGCTTTACCAACAGTAATGTTATAATATATACCATGATTTAATAAAGTTGAAGATGACAGTATGATGAACTCCCGCAATGCTCGACAACGGTTATTAACGATCGTTCCTCAATTGAATGATTGGCAAACTTTTATGGTTCTAAAATTTATTGAAATACTTCAATCTTTTCCTTCATTTTCTAGACAACATAGTGCTATACAAAAAGTGGAATCTTTTAACCCTTTAGAAAAATTTATCGGGGCTGTGGAAAATGGTAAACTAGCTCAAAATATTGATCAAGATCTCTATGAGTGAAAAAATATTTGTTGATACTTGGGGGTGGCTCACGCTTCACGATCGCAAAGAATATAAACACCCAGAGGTTGTGGAAATTTATCGGGGGATGCTGGCATCCAAGTCTAAAATTCACACAAGTACATTTGTTTTAGATGAAACATTTACATTATTTTTTAAGCGTTTAAATGTTGAACAGGCAAAACAATCTATGATACAGCTATCTAGCGCATTTGAATCTAACTTTTTTGAACTTGTAGAGATTGATAGGCTTAGATTCAAGCAAACAGAAAGCCTTCGGATAAAATATCTTGATAAACCTCGAATTCCTTTCACTGATTTATCTTCAATGGTTGTGATGCAAGAGTATAAAATAAAGAAAATAATAACAGAAGATGATCATTTTAATCAAGTTGGATTGGGGTTTGAATGTATCCCCCTTGGACGGCAATAGGGTTCATGCTAAAATACCCCGATCGTTTTGCAGACCCCCCCATGGAAACCCGATCGCTCCTCCTCACCTCTCGCTTGCTCTTAGGTTCGAGTACCCCGGCAACCGCGATCGCCATCCTTAAATTTCCCAGTCTTCAATTTGTAAATTAGAAATACGACTAAACTCCCTGACATTGTGTGTTACTAAAATTAAGTTATTCGCTAAGGCGGTTGCTGCAATTTGTAAATCATAAGGGCCAATAGGGGTTCCTCTACGTTCAAGTGTTACCCTGATTTCTCCATAGATTTTTGCAGATCTTCCGTCAAATGGTACACTAATAAACTCATCAAAGAACTCTTCAAAAAGAGCTAGATTGACAGACTTACGATTGCTTTTGTAAGCACCATAATATAGCTCTGCTTTTACAACATCACACAAAAATATAGTTTCTCTTGACATCGAAGCCATACGAGCAGTGACTAAAGAACCAGGACAAGCCAGGTATTGAATACAAACGTTTGTGTCCAATAGATAACTCATAAAAAACTCCAATCTCGTTCGTCATATTTCCCTTGATCGCCACGTTCTAAAGGATCACCTTGCCATGATCCGGCTGTCCGTTCAAAAAAACCAGGAGTCCACCCCAAATCACGATCGCTAGGTGTTGAATTATCGATCGTTTGTGGTCGCAAAAGTTCAATGAGAAATTGCAATAATAGCCAGCGATCGTTTTCAGAAAGCTTAAGAACGAGGGGCTTCAGTTCCAGTAAATCTAGCTTTGTCTTCATCTCAATAGCCTCCAATTTTTTCAATAGGACTAACGATCGCTCTTATTATAAGAGAGGTAGCCAGCGATCGCTCCCCCTACTCTCTCCCTTCGGTTCCCCTCTGGGGAGGGGTTCGGGGTGGGTTCATGCTAAAATACCCCCGATCGTTTTGCCGATCGCTTCTCCTCGCTTCTATTTTGCTGTTAGGGTTGGGTACACCTGCAAGAGCGATCGTTTGCCGATCGTTTAGATCAACAAGTGCGTCAGCTTTATCAACGGTAATGTTATAATATATACCATGATTCTAATAAAGTTTAAGATAATAGCATGATAAACTCCCGCAATGCTCGGCAAAGGTTATTAGCGATCGTTCCTCAATTGAATGATTGGCAAACTCTTTTTCTTTTAAAGTTTGCAGAAATTTTCGAGTGGCTTGCGGTGCTAACAAAACATTCAAAATCTGACTCGATTCACTCAAATCTTCCTACCCTTCGTATCACCCCAATTGTTCCTGGGAGTGGCTTTAAAAATACTGCTCTCGAACATGATGCGGTCTTAGCAGATTCTGATTCAGAATGAAAGGAGTTCTCACAGATACTGGCCCTCTTTATGCTGCCTATGATTCAAGCGATAGCTACCACTCTGAAGCCCAACAAAGCCTGATTATTTTAGCCGAGAGATCGCTTCCAGTCGTTCTAATCTACCCAGTTTTGTTGGAATGCCATAATCTTTTACTCAAACGATTTGGCACGGCGATCGGACTACGCTTCTTGCAAGAGATGAAAACAGGGACTCTAATTATAAATCCAGATTCTGTAGATTACGATCGAGCAATTCAGATGTTGCAAACTTATAGAGATCAACGAATTACACTATGCGATGCAACGATCGCTATTGTGAGCCAACGCTTAAAGCTGCCAATCTGGAGCTACGATTTTCATTTTGATGTGATGCGTAGTCAAAGATGGCAGGGCTAGAAATTGATTCTGTTTGGTATTGCACCAAGATTACTCCTTGGGAGGGATTAGGGTTCATGCTAAAATACCCCCGATCGTTCCTCCTCGCCTCCATTTTGCTTTTAGGGTTGGGTAATTCCGCAAGAGCGAGCGCTGAGTAATATCAAGCCCATATCCTCAATAAACCGCCTTATTCAGCACCTAAGTTTTTCAGTATTTTCCTTGCTAAAAACTCCTTGATTTCTGAGTGCCTTGGCACAGTTTCAACAATTCCTGTATTGGGATTAATCCAAAGTGAGTGGGCACTCCCTTCACGTTTCAGATAACAGCCAGCCATTCTTAACCGCTTTTCGAGATCTTTGCGCTTCATGGAATCAAAACAGTCTCCTCGATCGCTTCGGGAGATAAACCTCGTTTAAAGTCTTCGAGACGATCGCTAAAAATGAGTTGAATAGCCGCCTTCAGACTGTTTTTAGCATCATCGATCGTTTCTCCTTGACCATTTGCCCCAGGTACCTCTGGACAGATTGCCCAGTATCCCCCTTCGATCGCAGGCTCAATAATAGCGGTAAGTTCTGCTCTCATGTTAAAAGATAGCTACTTGTACAGTCATTTAATTTTAATCTGTCCTATACCAAAATAGCGATCGCTCCCCCTACTCTCTTTCTTCCGGTTCCCCTCTGGGGAGGGGTTAGGGGTGGGTTCATGCTAAAATACCCCCGATCGCTATTCCGGGGAAACACTGATGAAAACCCGATCGCTAATATTCACTTCACTTCTCCTGATCAACCTGGTTCAGCCTGAACCTTAAAATAAAAAAAAGCAAAAGGACAATACTCATACAATTATGCTGGCCATCCAAATTCCGACAGAACTTGAACAGAAACTTTCACCGTTGGCGGCACAGCTCAACGTCCCTCTTGAAATCTTCATATTGCAAGCTCTTCAGCAAATTGCGGTGCAGGATTTGGACGACACACCAAAAGCCAAAGTACTGGATGGTTTCTACTCTGCTCTTGAAGATGTCAAAGCGGGGCGAATTAGTCCTGTAGAAACCTTGTGGGATGAAGACGGAAATGCCTGAGTCTTCCCCTACCAGGGTTTTTGTTGCCGATGCCTTTAAGCGGGAAGCTCGCTATCTGAAAAAGCGCTATCGCAATATTACATCTGATCTGGAAACATTGATTGAGCAACTGAGAAGTGGTGAACGTCCTGGCGATCGTATTACTGGGTTTCCTGATTATTTTGTCTACAAAGTTCGTGTCAAAAACAGTGATCTTCGCAAAGGTAAGAGCAGTGGTTATCGTGTTATCTACCAGAGTTTGATGTGAAATAAAGTTGTTCTTCTTTACGTCTACATCAAATCTGACCAGGATAACGTAACTGTGAACGAAATCTATGCTGTCATTGAGAGCTTCAAGGCCGACTTAGAATAACGATCGCTCCCCAACCGATCGCTACGCACTTTCCCCACCCCGATCGCTACCCTCGCTTGACCTGATGAAGTTATACTCAGATGTATCGTAGCAATGTAATGATTATGCTAAAGTGATCGCTAGTCTTCACTTTCACTTCACTCTTCCTTATCGGCCTGGTTCAACTGGCAAGAGAGGCTGATCCGAATTCCCAAATTGTTCAGGAACACAGCGATCGAAACACCTCCACCTTGGCACAAACCGACCCGCGTTTGGCAGAAGCCGATCGCTTAGATCAACAAGTGCGTCAACTTTACCAACAGGGACGCTACGAAGAAGGCATTGCCATCGCTCAGCAAGTCCTGGAAATTCGAGAAAGTATTTTAGGCGACCATCCCGACACCGCTACCATTCTGCTGGGGCTAGGACTGGGTTATTCCAACATGGGCCGCTACAGTGAAGCGGAACCTCTCTACCAGCGATCGCTCTCTATCCGTGAGCAGCAATTGGGGGCTGACCATCCCGACACCGCCACTTCCCTCAATAATTTGGCAGGACTTTATGAAGACATGGGACGCTACAGTGAAGCGGAACCCCTCTACCTGCGATCACTCTCCATCAACGAGCAACAATTGGGGGCTGACCATCCCGTCACCGCCACTTCCCTCAATAATTTGGCAGGACTTTATGACAACATGGGGCGCTACAGTGAAGCGGAATCCCTCTACCAACGATCGCTTTCTATCCGTGAGCAGCAATTGGGGGCTGACCATCCCGACACCGCCACTTCCCTCAATAATTTGGCAGGACTTTATGAAGACATGGGACGCTACAGTGAAGCGGAACCCCTCTACCAGCGATCACTCTCCATCAACGAGCAACAATTGGGGGCTGACCATCCCGTCACCGCCACTTCCCTCAATAATTTGGCAGCACTTTATGAATCTATGGGACGCTACAGCGATGCAGAACCCCTCTACCAGAGATCGCTCTCTATCCGTGAGCGGCAGTTGGGAGTTGACCATCCTAATACGGCCCTATCCCTTAATAATTTGGCACTCCTTTACTCCAATATGGGGCGCTACAGTGAAGCTGAAACCCTCTACCAACGATCGCTCTCTATCCGTGAGCGGCAGTTGGGAGTTGACCATCCCGACACCGCCGCTACCCTCAATAATTTGGCAGCACTTTATTACTCCATGGGACGCTACAGCGAAGCGGAACCCTTGTACAGAAGATCGCTTTCTATCCGTGAGCAGCAATTGGGGGCTGACCATCCCGACACCGCCACTGCCCTCAATAATTTGGCAGCACTTTATGAATCTATGGGACGCTACAGCGATGCGGAACCCCTCTACCTGCGAACGCTCTCCATCTGCGAACAGCAATTGGGGGCAAACCATCCCAAAACCGCCGCTACCCTCAATAACTTGGGAGGACTTTACCGCGCCATGGGACGCTACAGCGAAGCAGAAGCGTTGTACAAACGATCGCTCTCGAATCAAATGAAAAATCAATAGGTTCAAAGTGCTTCCCTGTTAGCGTCAACGTAACGCTCCCCCGATCGCTCCAGTTTTTAAGGGGAATCGAGAATACCCGTAGGGAGAAGGTTTTCTTGCCCAATGCAGAATTTAGGTTGGAAAAAACCCAACCCCTACGAAATGCTCCCGCTCCCCTCACAGCAGCCACTCCGCCCAGGGCACAATGCCGTAGATCCCCCAACCCAACACCGCCCCCAGCACGATCGGCACCGCCATCACCGCCCAGCGGCCCCAATACCCCAACCCCGTAGAGCGCCGCAAACCCCGACCAGCCCCCACCAGCGTCGCCACCACCAGGGCAATAATGCCCAGACTGCTCGCCCCCAGGACAACCCCTGGCAGGATGGGATCACCCTCGGCAAAGACAATGATGGAATCACCCTCAGCAAGGGCACGATTGAAGCAGAAAATCCCCCCCGCCACGGAGAGGACGATCATCACACCGCTGCGCCAGCGATGGGGATTTTGGGGATGGGCGATCGCCCAGAGGTGAACGAGGGTGGACATCAACAATTGGGTACCGAAAAAAGCCCCATACTCAGCCCAAGCCTCAGCCCAAGTCAAAACCCCCGCCCCCGCCCAAGCCCAGGCCACAGCCAAAGTCCAAGCCACAGCCCGAGCCAAAGCTCCAGCCTTAGCCCAAACCTCAGCCCAAGGTGCCCCCCCAGCCAAAGCAATAGCCCCAGCCAAAGGCACAAACCAAGCCAAAACCAAAGCCCCAAGCACAACCACAATCACAGCGAAATGCCCAGCCACAGAGAAAGCCACAGCCACAGCCACAACCCCAGCCACACAAGGTACAATCTCATCCTGTTTTTCCTTGACGGGACCGGTGAAGAGTCCCAGGACAAGCCCCCCCCCCAGCCAGAAGATTCGGGTCAAGCTAGTCGCTCCACTAACATCGTCAGGATCGCTGAAAACCGCTACAAAAAGTGCTTCCTGCCCCACCTGGTAGAGGCTTAGCAGTCCGTAGCTACCCCCCAGTGCCACCAGCCACAGCAGGAGCGTTTGCCAGTCTGCGGCGGGAAGGCTTTGGTTTTGAGGAGAAGGGGTGGCTTTAACCGGGGGATTGGGCTGAACGGGGCGTTTAATCGGTTGGGGGGGAACTGCAACGGCTCGTTTTTGAGGAGAGGGGGGGACTTTAACCGGGGGATTGGGCTGAACGGGGCGTTTAGCCGCTTGGGGAGGAACTGCGACGACTGTTGGGCGTGTTTTGACCGGTGGAACCGGATCGGGCTGAAAGGTTGGGGGCGGGGGTTGTCCCGGTGCATTGTCCCCTGGAGCATTGAGGCGGTTGAGAACGTCCTGAGCCGACTGGTAGCGACGGGTGTACTCTTCCCGGAGGAGTTTATCCAATACCCTGGTTAATGCGGGGGGCAAGGGTTGCGAAATATGACTTTGCCAATTGTTCACCCAACCATAGCCCTGACGTAGCCACAGGGAATGGGGATAAATGCCCGACAGCAGATGAAAGCAGGTGGCTCCCAAGCTAAAGAGATCGCTGGCGGGATAGGCTTCGCCGTCTTCCATTTGCTCTAGCGGGACATAGCCGTAGCTACCGGCACGGGTTCCGGGTAATGCGAGGACGCTGCCTTTCATGGATTTGGATAAGCCAAAATCAATCAGCACAATTTGCCCGGTGTCCCGGCGGCGCATGATGTTATCGGGCTTAATGTCGCGGTGAATGACGCTGCGCTGATGGATAAACTGAAGAATCGGCAGGATTTCTTTGAGGAACTGAATTACTGCGGCAGCTTGCCAGGTTCCCTGGTTGTCCAGTTCTTTCTGAAGACTGGTCCCCTCAATAAACTGCTGCACCAGAAAGAGGGCGTTATTTTCCGAGAAAAAGGCAATCAGCGAGGGGATTTGCGGGTTGTCTTGCCCCAGGGTTTGCAGTTGTTGCGCTTCCCGCTGAAATAACTCCACTGCTTTGCTACCGCCCTGGGGCATCAGTTGCTTCAGCACACAGTAACTATTTAAATTATCCTGATCTTCCGCCAGGTAGGTGCGGCCAAATCCCCCCTGTCCCAGAACTTTCAGAGGCTTAAAACGATTACGAAGCAACGGAATCAGGGATTGCTTACAGTATTGACACCGCCGGGCCGTATCGGGGTTTACGGGGTTCCCCTCGTTCCCATCGCAATAAATATTGAGGCAGCAAAGCATAGATACCGCTGGGCAGGTTTTGCCGAATTATACCAAAACAACCTGGGGATAAAGTGGATCCAATATGCACTGGAAAGTCCCTTTGAGTAGGGAATCTGAAAGGGAGAAACGCCACGGGGGCGTTTGAATAGTACGATCGATCCTCAGGGGGTGCAGAGTATTACAGATACCGCTCACCCCAACTACTGGGCTGCCTTTGTTCCCTCGGGCAATTGGGAACCGATGGCGTTGGAGTAAACCCACTCCCTCCACGAGAGGAAGTTTCTTCCGGTTCCCCTCTTGGGAGGGGCTAGGGGTGGGTCAGATGTTGACGAGTCACTCTAATTCGATCGCGGAAGGGTCTCTAAACGATGCCAAATTTCCCGCAACAGTGGGTCTAGTCCCTGACGGGTAACGGCAGAAATCCAGAAAAAGTGCAGAGAGAGATGGGTGCGGATCTCTGCTTCTAAGTGGGTCTGATCTTCGGGAGTTAGGGCATCGAGTTTGTTCAAGACTAAAATTTGAGGACGATCGCTGAGACCTCTTCCGTAGGCACTCAGTTCATCTTGAATAGTACGATAGTCCTGTAGGGGATCTTCGGCAGTGGCATCCACGAGATGAACCAGTATTTTTGTACGCTCAACGTGTCTTAAAAATTCGTGTCCCAAACCAATGCCCTGATGCGCTCCTTCTATGAGTCCAGGAATATCGGCAAAGACGACACCATCCCCACTGTCTTTACGCACAACTCCTAGGTTGGGTACGAGGGTCGTAAAGGGATAGTCCGCAATTTTAGGACGGGCAGCAGAGAGGACGGAAATTAAGGTGGATTTACCGGCGTTGGGCAGGCCAATAATGCCCACTTCGGCAATGAGTTTTAGCTCTAAGCGCAGCGATCGTTCTTCGCCTTCTAGACCGGGCAGGGCTTTTTCTGGAGCGCGGTTAAAGTTACTGAGAAAGTGAGCATTGCCTAAGCCCCCTTTACCCCCTTTGGCAACGCAGATGGTTTGTCCTACCGTGGTCAAATCCCCCAGGATGGTGTCAGTCTCTCGATCGTAAATGACGGTACCGCAGGGCACGGGAATGCGGCAGTCTGCTCCCCGTGCGCCGGTCATATCTTTAATGCCGCCCCGTTGACCGTTTTCCGCCTTAAAGAGCGATCGATAGCGAAAGTCCATCAGGGTTTGCAGTTGATCCGTTGCTTCTAAAATGACGGAGCCCCCATTGCCGCCGTTGCCCCCGGAAGGCCCCCCAGCGGGCACAAACTTTTCGCGCCGAAAAGCCACCATGCCATCACCGCCATTTCCAGCTTTGACCTGAATGTCTGCTTGATCAATAAACTGCATTAAAACTGCTCCTGAATCGCCCAGACCACTCGCCGGACTGTTCTAATTCTAACCAAGAGACATCCTGCAATAAAACTTGATGCCCCGGAGGGACTACCCAGCGCTTGAGTTCCAGTAACATCGCAATTTCTGTTCCCCTCGGGTCAACTGAAGAAAAGTTCTAATGGAATTTAATGGAAGAGTGCGGCGCGGAGCGCCGCACTCTTCCACCTTAAGTTGGTAGCTTGGTCTTGACACTATACGCCCGCAACGGTTCTTTAATAAAGCGAATGTAGAGGTGCTTAAAGGTGGATTTCAACACCCTCGGTGCGCCAAAGTCGATGGGCATGAGGTTGCTGGGGAGTTTCCAGTCCTCAATCTGTAGCTCAGCGGGGGTGAGTAAGGGAAAGTCCAGATCTTCCCTGGCCGGGGTATAGCCTAAACGCTCTGCGGCGGCGATCGTAGGAACGCTGGCGGGATCAACTCCAAGAATATCGACGATCGCTCGATCGAGGGCAAAAATGTGATCGGAGGCCCCCAGCCACCCTAGATGTCGAGGTTCTCCCGCACTGGGGCCATTCCCTTCATGGCCCAGAATCCCATCCACGATCGTGAGGTCAGCATCGATCGCTCTGGCGGTTTCCACCAACATTTCCCCGAAACGATCGCGATCTTTGCCCGCTTCCATGTGCCACCAGGCCTTCATTTTGCCCGGCACACAGCCAAAGAGATTTTTCACCCCCAGGGTCAGAGTGAGTTGGATATGGGATTTGACCTTGGGGAGGTTGATCACCACATCCGCTTCCAGGGCTTCTTTGGCCAGGCGCAGGTGATCAAAGTTTTCGCTCTCCACCGCATAGCGCTTGCCTTGAAACTCAATTACCGGCAGGTTTAGTTCGGTTAAGAGGGGGCCATAGCCATTGGCCAGAGCAACCCCCCGAGCAGACCCAAAGGCGGGACTATCCCCCAAAAAAGGCTTCCCCCCAACGGACTGCACTTGGCGAGCCACCGCCGCCACTACATCAATGCGGGTCACACATTCCTGAGTGGGGCGGGACCCGGTTAACAAATTGGGTTTGAGCAAGACCCGATCGCCCGGCTTCACAAAATGAGCCATGCCCCCCCAGGGTTCCAGCAGGACAGAGAGGGCTCGATCTAAAGCAGCGCGATCGTAGGTTGGCACACGGGTGAAGGCGACGGAATGAGACATGGGTAAGCTTTCAGGTAAAGTTTGGATAGACAGTCAATGCCATCCAGATTGTAACGTTTCTTTAAGAACTCTATGCTTGCTGACCAGTCTGAGTCCTCCGCCCCGTCCCCTACCGCACGCCAGCGATTCTTGCTGAGTTTAGGGCTGTTAGGCATTTTGCCCCTCATTGCCTTTCACTGGATTATCCAAAGTTACCTCCGCATCGTTTCCTGGCCCTGGATGTTGGGGTGGGAACTGGGGTTTGTGGCCATCTTCTTGCTGGGGATTGTCCTGCTCCGGCAGTTTCGCTATCCCGTGCAATTACTGGGCTATGGCTTGGACTGGTTTGTAGGAGTCTTCCTGATCAGTTTGCTGATTGCCACGGTTTTTGCCCCCTTTCCCCCCGTTGCCCTCTGGAATGGATCGCGGGTCATTTGCTTTTTACTCCTGCTTTATGTGGGGCGAAATTGCCTCAATGACGATCGGTTTCAACCTCGGTTCAGTCTTCAATCCCTCTGGTTTGGAGTTCTAGCGGTAGGGTTTGTCACGAGCATTATTTCCTTTAGTTTATGGCGACCTTCGCCGGAAATGTGGCTCTCTAATGAATTTAATGATGCCCTTCGGAATCATCTCCCCCTCGGCAATAATAATTTCATGGGGGGCTATGCCGTTCTATGGTTTCCCGTTACCCTCATGTTCCCCTTTGCCTATGGGGGCTGGCGGCGTATTTTTGGCATTGTCGCTAGTGTAATGGCGGCAGCACTGCTCTATAGTTCCGGTTCCCGAGGAGCCCTCTTAGGGGCGATCGTGATTGTTAGTTTATTTGTCCTAGCCGCCCTGGTCCACAGTAAAGGAAAACAACGCATTATTGCGATCGTTTCGGGAATTTTAGGCTTTATTTTAGTCATAGGGGCTCTGTTCAGTAATCCTCGCATTCGTCAATTTTTAGTGGCAGGGGGGATAAACGAAGCCCTGGAACGAATTGCCAACGACGGCCCCATTCTCGATCGCATCATTATGTTGCAATCCTTGGGGAATTTATTTCAGGATCGTCCCCTCACAGGGGTGGGGCCCGGCAATATGTCTCTGATGTATAACCTCTATCGCCCGATCGAGTCGGGGAATTGGTCTATGCATGTCCAGCAATTGCACAACACTCCAGCCCAAATTTTAGGGGAATTGGGGCTATTCGGCTTGCTGGCCTATGGGGGATTTTTACTTTATTTTATCTGGATTAATTTACGTTTATATCGGCATTGGCAAACCCAGGAACAACGTTGTCTCGTCTTAGGCATTACCATTAGCTTTTTAGGCTATGCTACATCCAGCCTCACGGATTATCAACTGGAAAATATTGGCATTGTCATGCTTCTCATTACAAACCTCTGGCTCTGGGTCGGACTGTTAGATGAAGCGGCAGATCAAGGGACGACTGAAAAGCCATGGAACCCGCCCTCCATCCCAGACAGAATGGTCTTAAAGAGTCATCAACTGCGCCGCTGGATCAGTGTAGGCTTGTTAGTCCTGCTCGGAACCTTTAGCGTAATCTGGCTGCCCATTAACACCGCCTCTGCCATTAGCTTAAAGGCAACTCGACAAGCGATCGTTGGGGATTTAGTGGGAGCGGATCAGGGCTGGAATTTAGCGGCGAATATTGTCCCCTGGGATCCAATTTATGCCGTCATGGCGGGCCAACGGCTCTTGGATGTGGCAAAAACGATCGACAATCCTGAAGATAAACAAGCGATCGAAGACCAAGTAATCGAGTATTATCGCCAAGCCGTCAAAGCAGCCCCCAATGATGCCCTATTTCAGCAAAATTTAGCGGTGGTTACCCTCAACAAATTCCCGGAAGAAGCCCGAGATCATGCCCTACGATCGGTAGAACTACAAAATCGAGATATCACCTATGCCTATTACGCTTTAGGATTAGCCTATCTCCAGACGGGGGAAACCCAAAAAGCGATCGATGCCTTTGTTTTACAAGCCTTAAATCTCCCTAAAATCCTGACCTATACCCTTGATGCAGATCCACGCTTAGCAGACATTAAAACAGAGATTTTGGCACAAAGCTTACAGCTTTTACAATCCTTTTTAGCCTCCATTCCACCAGAAACCCCCGGCTATTCTTTTCTCCAGGAACAGGTAACGATCGTCCGCTGGTGGCACAATGATTTATCCCCTCAAGAACTCGCAGCAATCCCAGAACAACCGTTCCGTCCCCTTACCCAAGCCTTAATGCTGATCGAAACCCAACCCGACCAAGCGATCGACATTTTGAATACTGACCTTGAAGCCAATCCCCAGTCCTTACCACAACTCTCTCTTCGGGCCTGGATCGATCCCGATCGCTACTTTGAGGCCTTTGCCACCGCCCTCGACAATGCCCAGCAAAGCAACGCTTGGCAAGAGAATTTTCAAGCCCATCGTGACCTGCGGGAATGGTTAGGCTCGATCACCGTTCAAGAAGAATTTTCACAACGGCTAGCCCTCTGGTTGACCTATCGCAACATGAATTCCATTAATGCGTCCAAAGTTCTCATTCCCCCCGGCATTATCCTGAGCCGAATTGCCCAAGATCTCCAGATTTATCCAGAGCTACCTCGCTACTTTCCCAAACTCGATCGCTTAATCTATACCTATCGAACCGAACAGATTCAAAATTAGACTTTCCACTGAAAGCGAAAAATTTAATGGCAGAGTGCGCCGCACTCTGCCGCCTTAAGTTGATAGCCCAAAATTAAGGTATTGTATTCACAGTCCGGCTTTCCACTGAAAGCGAAAAAATTTAATGAAAGAGTGCGACGCTTCGTGCCGCACTCTTTCGCCTTAAGTTGGTCGTCCCTAGTCCTCACCGTATTCTTCCGTGGGGACTAGGGCAAATTTTCAATTTTTCTGGTGTGAATTATGAGTGTTGTTGCTGCCCGTTGTTATCCCGATCGCTTAGTCTTTGCATCCGACAGTATTCGAGTGGCCGGTTTACTCAAAAACACTAGTCGCGTGACCGGAGACGAGCAGGGCAAGTTATTTGAAATCAATGATCTGGTCATTGGGAGTGTGGGCTATGTGATGGAACTGAGCTTTATGCAAATTTTTGCCCGCAACCATAAACCGGCTGCCGCTACCGTAGAAGCAGTTTTAGACTTTATGGTGGAATTTTATACCTGGGCAAAATCGAAGGATGACGGGTTCAGCAAACATAACGACTATTTAATTGGCATCGAGGATCGCATCTTTCGCGTAGTGGACAGTTACCTCGTGGAAAAAATCAATGAATTCAGTGCGATCGGAGCCGGGGAACATTTTGCCCTGACCGCCATGTACTTGGATAAAACCCCCGAGGAAGCCGTGGATATTTCCAATCAGTTATGTGTGTATTGCGCTGGCCCCACTCAAGTCATTACCAAGGAATTTAGCAGGGCCTAGCGGTGAATCGGGGCGAGGGTGGCTAATGTTGCTCCCGTCAAGGTTCCGGACTGAATGGATGACACGCCCTAGCCAGAGCAAAATTTCCCATTTTTCGAGGTGCCCCCCATCAGGATGATTGCCGGATGTCAGCCTCTTCCCCCAAAATAGGGGAGTTATTCGTCTGCTTTGTCTACGGGACTTTCCGGAATGCTCTCCCCTACTCTCTCTTCAGTGCTAGCGATCGTGGTGGCGCTAGCCAGTCTATTCCTGTTCTTCATTAGTTTTCTGGCCCCTCGGCTCTATCGCGCTCAAGACCTGTGGTGGAGTGGAGTGGGGATGTTTTATGCCCTCGTGTTGTGGTTTTGTTCCGCCCAAATTCGCGGAGCCGTATTGCTCGGAACGATCGCGAGTGTGTCGTTATTGGGTTGGCTCAGTAGCCAGGTGTATCTGAGTCGCTGGGCGACCCTCACGGAGGCAGAAAAGGCAGGGGGAGCCATTAAACGCTTGCAAGCCTTAGGGCGACAGTTAACCCGCTTACTGGAATCCAGTCCCGCAGAACCCCGTGAGCCCAAAGCTTCTAAAGTTCGCTGGGTGCGCCCCGAAAAACCAACCCCCGCCGAACCCAGTGCCGATCCGTTAGCGGAGGATCAGCCCGAGTCCCCAGATTCAACCGTTGCTGCAGTAGAGTCAGCATCTTTAGAGCAAGCTTTAGAACCGGAAGATCAAGCCCAAATCCCCCCCGAGAGTTCCCCCGATCAACCCGAGACACCCGCAGAAACGCAACCGATCACAGAGCCCTTCACCCCAGAAGATACAACCACAGACTTAACTAAAACACTCACGGACGAGTTAGAAGCGCTAGAATCCTCTGCCGAAGAGCCCGAAGCCGATGAATGGGACGACATGGAAACGGATTTAGCAGCGGAGGATCCAGAAGACAAAGGGACTACCGCAACTCAAGTCCCCGCCGCCCCTTCTATGAACGTTTTTAAGCGGGTACAAAACTTTTTTCAAGGGCGCAAGAGCCACGGGAAGCGCTTCGTTCGTCCCGAGGATGAAGATCCTCAAGCAGCATCCAGCCCCAGTTCGACAGAACCGATTCCCCCTACAGATCCAGTTCCACAACCGGATGCAGCCCCACAGGTAGAGCCACCGGAAGCTGAACTCGAACCTGACATCGAGACTGAAATCAAAGCCGAGATCTCAGAGGAGCCTGAATCCCCTGTCGAGATCCCCACCTTGGAGACTTTAAACCTGGATAACGATCGTCTTGAATCCGAAGGGGCACCATCACCGGAAGCCGTCACGGAACACCCCTCCATAACCGCTCCGGACTTTTCACCGGAACCCCAACCCAACGATCCCCCTCCAGAAACTGCCCCAGAAGCCCCCCCAGAAGCCCCTAGAGAAAACATGGCAGAAATAGACACTCCCCTGCAAACGCCAGCGCCGACAGCATTATCAGCGGCAACCGATCCCGAAGCCCCTGAAGAGGATAAGCCCCAAGAAGCTGAAAAAGCTGAAGAAACCGAAGATCCAGAACCTTCTCCAGGATCCTCTCCCCCACCGTCCCAACCTTAGGACGGTCTACTCTGCACCGGCAAACGGTGTCACGGCAGTTAAAACTTACTTGTAATGCTCGACTCTACCCCCCTACTGCATCTTTTGCAGGGCGTTGCCCAAGGGCAAGTCTCCCCGGAAAGTGCTCTCGATCGTTTAAAGCAATTAGATACAGAACTCGTCGCCGATTTTGCCCGACTCGATCATCATCGATCGCTCCGGACTGGCTTTCCAGAAGTAATCTGGGGACAGGACAAAACCCCCGAGCAAATTGCCAAAATCATCCAAGCCATGCAGTCCCGACAAGCGATCGTCATGGCCACCCGAGTCAGCCCGGAAGTCTATACCCAGGTGCGTAGCCAAGTCAGGGATCTGCGCTACTTTCCCCTGGCCCGCATTTGTGCCATCTTGCCCCAATCGCCCCCCGCTCAACCCGGAACGATCGGCATTCTCACCGCCGGAACCTCAGACTTACCCGTAGCGGAAGAAGCAGCAGTAACCGCCGAACTCTGTGGGTTTCAAGTCCATCGGCTTTGGGATGTGGGGGTCGCGGGCATTCACCGCCTTTTGCAAAATCGAGCCATCCTCGATCGGGCAGACGTACTCATTGTCGTCGCCGGAATGGAGGGGGCTTTACCCAGTGTCGTGGCAGGTCTAGCGGACTGCCCGATCGTCGCCGTCCCCACCAGCGTTGGCTATGGTGCTAGCTTTGCCGGACTCGCTCCACTCTTGACCATGCTCAACTCCTGCGCCGCTGGGGTTGGAGTCGTCAATATTGATAATGGATTCGGAGCCGCCATTTTAGCGGGACAGATTTTACGCACCGGACAACGTTTACGATCCGTGGCTTGCTGAAGTTCAAATCGTGCTTCAACTTCATGGAGTTCCAGAGTGTGGGCTGCGATCGCTGCAGACATAGCACCTCATCCCTGAGATTGAAATTAGGAGTGTAAAAACCGTCGCCACGGTAAACCGCAAAACAGACCTTGAGGTTTCGGCTGCTCTACTCTAGCGGTAAGCTCTGCCGCAGGAACTAAGAGGGAATCCGTTGCGCGTACCACCAAGGTTCCATCCGATAACCCTTGTCGCCATTCTCGTCCCGTTTTCCAAGCCACCACCTTCGTGGCACTCCAGCGGGGATTGACGGGATGCCCCGCAAAACCGGAGCGGACAGCGGGATGGTTGAGTACGGGAATGGAGGTTTTGGCATAAATCCCATCGGCCAGTTCAATAGTCATCAAGGGAGGCGGATCCGCTGGAGTCGTTCGATGTCCTTTCGCACTCGAACGACTCAGCGGTGGAGAAACCGTCTGAGCGATCGTGCGATTACAATTGACTTGAGCATCCTGAGTAAGGAAAGCCATGGGAAATCACCTCCAGTCAGTGGGTAAAGTATTAGTCCTCGGGTTAGGTTCACCCCACAACCCGCAATGCGGCTGTGGTGAGCCTAACTTTTTGATTCATTGAGTTCAATGGATAAAGATGGTTCAATCTATCGTGCCTCAATCTAGGCGATTTGCCTAGACCATTGCCCCAAGTTCTGCCGCCCGGGTTTGCTCAAAACCTACCCAACCTTCCTGTTCTCTGTCACCACCCCTAACTATGCGATCCCGTCCATCTATCCCGAGTTCTTTACCGCCAGATTTAGCCCTTGAGGTCACCTATCGTCAAACGCAAAAGACCTTGCACACCCTACGGACAAGCTGGGTCAAGTCCCCTCGGGAACGGAGTCAATTGGAGGGGGTTTTGCGGGGGTTAGGACGAATGCAGGCCAAGTTAGAATCCCGCTTATTGCAAATTGCGGTGCTGGGCTTGGTGGGTCAAGGGAAATCTTCGCTCCTCAATGCTTTATTGGGGGAATCCCGGTTTCAAACCGGAGCGCTGCATGGGGTGACGCGCCAGTTTATGGCGGCCCGGTGGACGTTGCCGGAGGTTGATCTGCCCTTGAATGTAGAACTGTGGGATACCCCTGGCTTGGATGAGGTGAATGGGGAACAACGATCGCGGTTGGCGCGGCGGGTGGCCCAACGGGCAGATTTAATTTTATTTGTGGTGGCGGGAGACTTAACGGATCTCGAATGTGAGGTGTTGCAGGATCTCCGGCGATCGGGAAAACCCATCCTGCTCGTCTTCAACAAGGTGGATCAATATTCCCAAACGGATCGGGATGCCCTCTACGCCAAAATTCAAACCGATCGCTTGCCGGACTGGATCGCCACATCAGATATTGTCATGACCGCTGCTGCCCCCCTCAAACGATCGCTCAAACGCCGGGAAGACGGTCAAATGGAGGTACACCACCAGCTTAGTTTGCCCCAGGTGGAGGCCCTCAAAACCCGGATTTACGAAATTCTCAAACAGGACGGTTTAGCCCTACTGACCCTGAATGGCCTCCTTTACGGTCAAGCGGCCCAGACTCGGATGCTCGAGTGCAAATTAAGCCTCCGGGAAACGGCGGTGGAGGAATTAATTTGGAAAAGCGCCATCACCAAGGCTTTGGCGGTCGCCATTAATCCCATTGCGGTTTTGGATATCCTCGGGGGAACGATCGTGGATGTTAACTTAATCCTCTCCCTAGCTCGCTTGTATGGCTTGCCCCTCACCCGCTGGGAAGCCTGGCGTTTACTGCGGGCCATTGGCATCAGCGCCGCAGCCCTCAGTGCGGGGGAGTTCATGACTCACCTCGGCTTAGGCTCCCTCAAAGGCTTCCTCAGTGCAGGTTTAGCCCCTACGGGAGGGGCCAGTTTAGCGCCCTATATTTCCGTCGCCGTTACCCAGGGTGCGATCGCGGGAACCTCCGCCTATGCCGTGGGACAAGTCGCCAAGCGCTATTTAGCCGAGGGGGGCAATGGGCAAGCGGATCTCAACCAGGCGATCGATCAGGTGTTGCAAACCCTCGAACGAGAGTCCATATTAAGTCGTCTGCAAGGGGAACTCCAACGGCAGTTACCCCCCCGCCCCACTGCCCCCCGCTCGCGGCGAATCCGCCAATCACAAAAATTCCGGGCAACTAAAAGAACTTACTCCCCTTGATCTTGGCGCAGGTAGGCCTGAATGAACGGATCCAATTCCCCATTCATCACATCCTGAATCGCAGTGGTTTCCGTTTGAGTGCGGAGATCTTTAACCATTTGATAGGGATGAAAAACATAGTTGCGAATTTGGGTGCCCCAAGCGGCCTCCACCATATCGCCCCGAATATCCGCAATTTCTTGGGCCCGTTGTTCCTGGGCCACCACCAAGAGTTTCGCCTTCAGCAAAGCCAAGGCCTTCGCCTTATTTTGCAACTGCGATCGTTCTTGGGTACAGCGCACCGCTAAGCCCGTCGGTAAATGAACCACCCGCACCGCTGTTTCCACCTTATTGACGTTTTGGCCCCCCTTGCCCCCGGCACGGGACGTTGTAATTTCCAGATCTTTTTCCGGAATTTCCAGATCTACCCCCTCCTCCAGCACCGGCATGACTTCGATCCCGGCAAAGCTGGTCTGACGCTTGCCATTAGCATTAAACGGAGAAATCCGCACCAAGCGATGGGTTCCCTTTTCCGATTTGAGATACCCGTAGGCATAACGCCCCAGAATTTCCAACGTCGCCGACTTAATGCCCGCCTCATCTCCTTCCGACAATTCCGCCAACTGCACCTTATAGCCTTGGCTTTCTCCCCAGCGGGTATACATCCGCATCAGCATTTCTGCCCAATCCTGAGCATCGGTGCCCCCGGCTCCCGCATTAATCGTTAAAACAGCCCCCTCTTTGTCGTAGGGGCCAGACAAAAGCTGCACTAAGTCCCACTGATCCAGTTGACGGTTAAGCTGGGCAAGATTTTGGCTAGACTCCTCTAGTAAAGCCTCATCCCATTCCACCTCCAGCAACTCCACTACGGCTTCCGCATCCTCCAAGGTTTGCTGCCAAGTGGCGATCGTACCTAGGTGAGATTTACATTCATCGAGTTCCTTGAGAACGTTCTGCGCTTCCGTTTGACTATCCCAAAAATCGGGTTGGGCTGCCAATTGTTCTAAATCCTGGATTTTCGCATTGAGGGACGGCGGGTCAAAGATAGTCCTGGGCTTTGCCCAGGCGATCAGAGAGTAGAGAAATATTGCGTTTTAGTTCGGTCAGATCCATGTTCAAACATTTTTTACAGCCTAGCAGCCCATCCTACCAGGTTTTAGATTCTACTTCCTAACCACGATCCTTTTGGCTCACAACCCTATCCAGGTCGCCACATCAAGCTGTTGGGACTCACACGCCATTGTCTGCTAACCCCAGTGAGATATAGGACAATGGGGTTATACATTGGGCGGGAAAACCCCGCCCCTACACCATTGGGCGAGGAGAAATCTTAACCGCGTCTAGGCCCCGCATCATCCTTCGGGCGAGCTTTGCTCACGCGCATCTGACGACCTAGCCATTCGGCTTCGTTCAGTTCTTCAATTGCCCGATCTTCGTGGGCATCTTCTTCCATATCGATGAAAGCGAAGCCACGCTTACGCCCCGTTTCCCGATCGAGGGGAAGGCTCACCCGCTTAACGGGGCCATATTCCGAAAAAACTTCTTTTAAGTCCTCCTCCGTTGCTTGAAAGGATAAGTTACCCACGTAAATCGTCACAATGCGCTCCAAACCCATACAGAAAAAACCTTAGACATCATATCGAGTAATCTCGAAAAAACGAAGTTAACTGGACTACAAACTTACGAATCTTTACGTTAAGGTTTTACCTGTCCCCTAGAAGGGCACCTCGATTAATTGTGGCGGGCGACGCAGCCACCTGCCACAATCCCTATTCTTGCGTGGGCACTATGGCAATATTTTGAAGTTTTCGAGGTACCCAGAAGCGAAAAAGATTCACGGAAGGGTGGCACTGCACAACAGGGTTAGTTCTGATAACAAATCTATAACTTTTTTATTAGTAAAACTTATGAATTTTGTCTTCTTCTATCCAATTATTGATCAAGGTTGAGCCGCTGAGTAGGAGGAAGCTCGTGAAACAGTAACCTATGAACACCATAGTCGCTATTCTCACTTAGCCAGAGAAAGTATATTTTAGATTTTTCGAGATGTCCCATATTTAAATGGTTTGGGTTAATATACCTGAAAAATTAAGCCACCAAGAACCTATGTTTGGATCATCAGACCTCGTACCCCTAGATCCTGGGACGTTATGAGCAAAACCTACAGCATCACTTTTGATCCCAACGAACTCGATCAACTCTTGACTGTTCTCTATGGGCAAACGGTTATTGCCGATAATAGTGCGATTCGCCTCATTGCCAAAATCAACTCAGAAGTTCATCACAATAGTCCTTTAAACCCAGATCAATCAAGTCTGTTAGCCAATTCACATCTAGATATGACGTTAGAGAATGCTGAGACCACCTATCACCGTTACCGCGTCAAACACCTCACCTCAGCAACTCTACCGATCGACCCTGAGTTCAAGAATCAGGAATTGAAGATGGCAGCAACTTCTCCTGACTCCTTAACGCGGATTGCCCAGTCTCTAGAGTTCATGGCGAACCATCTTAGCCAAGGCACTTCAGAGCCATTGGGCTTTTCACCTCAAAAACGGATCCTATACGCCGAAAATGCTGAGGGAATCTATTGGCATGGTGTGGATGCCCAACAGCAGATTAAGCCGATCGCAGCCCAGATCTTAACCTGCAAGGTAAACGGGCTAACGGTACGGAAAGGGAAGTCCAATGCAATCAAGATTTGCTTATCGGTGCAAGCAGATCAATTGTATGAGGTTGAAATTCCCTATCACAGCCTGTTTTGCAAAACACTCCTGCTGGCATTAGACAGTTTATCACCCTCCCAATTCCGATTGCCTTTAACGATCGAACCCTTTCAATCCCCAAAACATCGGTCTGCGATTTGTCAGGTGTATTGCCAGGGATCTCGGATTCACCCCAGGGGTCACTCAAAACCCAACTGGCGGGCTGTTATTGAACAGATACAGCAAAATTTAAGTCTGATCTAAGCCAGAAGCTGAACTCGCTTCCGGGCGAACAGCGATCGTCTTGAATTGAGGAATAAGGGTAGCCTACAGCGCTTGCCAACAGAAGGGCCGAGGGCTTCGTGCTACACTTACCCTATAGCCTGAATACTTGAGGGCACCTCGATTCATTGTGGCGGGCGGCTGATACAATCTCTATTCCTGCGTGGAGGTGCCCTTTAATATAGTAGCCATAAATATGTCTAAATATGTCTAAATTATTTACGATCGCTTTTCATTTTCGGGAAATTGAACAACTACTCATGCTGCTCCATGTCCAGACGACAGTTGCGGATCAAAATGCTATCCATCTGAGTAATAAAATTAAAGTACAAATTCAGATTTCTCAAGATCAAACTTTAGTCCATGAGCGATCTTCGGTTGATGCAACAAAGGGGACTGGATCAATTCACGCCTATCCCTTAACAGATCAAAAGAAAATATCCCTTCCGGCAACAGAATACAGAGCAGTCCACTCAATTACATTTGAACCTACGGAGTTAGATAAACTAATCAATATTCTCTATCTGCAAACCAGTATGCCGGATGAGCAAGCCATCAGTCTCATTGCCAAAATCAATGGTTCTGTGCATAAAGGTAGTGTCCTCAAAGAATTCAAACAAAATTTATTAAGCAATGAAAATTTAGACTTAGCTTTAGTAAGTGCAACGGAAACCTATTATCAATATCGCCATAAACGTCTCCTTTCTACGCTGTCTAAAGAAGAAAACTATAAGATATCAACGCCTGTAGATCCCCTGGTTAAGATCACTAAAACCCTAGAACAAATTGCTCAAACCCTAGAAACGATCGTTCCCCATTTACCCGCTCAGCGTTTAGGCTTTACTAACCACTATCGCCAAGAAATTATCTACTGCGAAGCAAAACAAGGCAGCTACTGGCATTTACGCCATGAGCAGACCCCCCCCCTTGCCATCCATGGACAGGCCTTGACCTGTATTCCTCAAGCCTTAAACATTGTAACAGCAGAATCAGCGGAACCTAAGCTGCATCTCCACGTCCAAGCCGACAAGTTCTACTGTTTAGAAATCCCCAATAAAGGACTATTTACCGCCCAGATCTTAAGGTCAATTGCTCAGTTATCCCCCGCGCAATTACAACAGCCCATCACGATCGAGCCGTTAGAATTACCGGACAGTCAAGAGTTAACCTGTCAAATTTACTACCAGGGGGCTCCCATTACTGATATGCCGGGGATTCCTCCCCCATTGTCCCACTTAATTCAGCAGGTGCAGATCAAACTTCAACAAGCGTCCACGGGCCATTTCTAGCCATCAGACGATATAACTGCTGTAACATCTTCACTGGAGAGTCAGTTTCTATGCGATCGTTTTCCCCTTTGCTGAAATTCATCCCCTTTCTGCTCCTGGTCGCAGACTGTGCCTGGACTCCGGCCCATGCTGAAAATCTAGAGGATTTGAGACAACTGCTCACCACTGGAAGCTGTGTGGAGTGCGATCTGCGGAGAGCCGATTTAGTTTTAGCCAATTTAGAAGACGCAGACTTAACGGGGGCGAATTTAGCCGGAGCGAATCTCAGCCAATCCAATCTGACCGGGGCCAATTTGGCAGGGGCAAATCTCAGCGGTGCAACCCTGGTCGGGAGCAACTTTATGGGGGCAAACCTCGCCACCGCGAATTTAAGTGCAGCGGATCTGCGCAATGCCTATCTCTTTGCCGCAATTCTGGATGAAACGAATTTAGAATACGCCAATCTCCAGGGAGCGGTAGGGGTGCCCACTAGTGCCGGACGGTTTGAGGATTTTCACAATTGGGGGGTGGCTTCAGCCAAGGCGGGCCGGCATGAGCAAGCGGTGGACTATTATAATCAAGCCTTAGCACGCAATCCAGAGTTTGCCTTGACCTATCTGAGCCGAGCGATTTCTCGTCAGAATATCAATGATACGAGGGGAGCGATCGTCGATAGTCAGACGGCGGCCCAACTGTTTGAAACCCAGGGAAATAGCCAAGGTAAGGGCGTTGCGGATAATTTGACCCTCGCCCTAGAAGAATCCCTGCAGCCCCAGAAACAACAAGGCGGTTTTTTCAATAGTCTGCGGAATACGGTGCAATCGGTGACCCCCTTACTACTCCGTTTTATTTTTTAGAATCCGGGCAAGCCTCATAGCCCGACTGGGTTAGATATGCTAAAAAATAATGAAGAAGGGGCAGGTATGATCGATCCACCATGTTCCACTAGAGGCTCTAGAGACAAGGTGGCGATTTTAGCCCATCCCTTCCTAGAACACCTCGATGCAGGGACTGCGTAAAAAGAGGAACCCAGGTTTGGATTTTTCGAGGTGCTCATCATAATTGGTGTATCAAAAAGGAGGCTTCTGTGTCTGTTCAAACCCTAGAAAAAACATCTACCGTTCGTAAAATTGCACCCCGCTACCGGGTTTTGCTGCATAATGATGACTTTAACAGCATGGAATATGTTGTTCAGGTACTAATGACGACGGTGCCCATCAGTGAAACGAAGGCCGTCAGTATCATGATGGAAGCCCATACCAACGGCTTAGCACTGGTGATTATTTGTGACTTAGAGCCAGCGGAATTTTACTGTGAAACCTTAAAAAGTCATGGGTTAACAAGTACCCTTGAACCCGAAGATTAACCCTTTTCATTTGATCCCACAATGGAGTTAAAAACTCATTGAACTTAGCGCTAGTTCTACAGAATCACCTTGAGCATCAGTCTACTGCCCAAATTCCCTTTATCGAGTTCATGGACTGGGCACTGTATCACTCCCAAGCAGGCTACTACAGCCAAGGGAAAGGATTAGGAAAACGGGGAGATTTTTTTACGGCAGTACATCTGGGGATAGACTTTGGTGAACTGTTGGCTCAGCAGTTAGTAGACTGTTGGCATCAGCTCCATTGTCCAACTCCTTTTATGGTGGTAGAAATGGGGGGCGGTGAAGGGTTTTTAGCACAGGATATTTTAGGATGGATCGCAAAATCATCCCCCCCTTGTTATCGATCGCTTTGCTATAGGATTATTGAACGTTCTCCAGGGTTACGGCAGCAACAACAGGAACAGTTGCGGGACTATCTTATTGATGAGGAAACCGATCCTCAGTCCAGTTTCGATCGTTTGAACTGGCTCAATTGGGATGAATTAGCCGATAACAGTGTGGTGGGCTGTTTTTTCTCAAATGAGTTGGTAGATGCCTTCCCCGTACATCAAGTAATTGCCCAAGACGGCGAACTCCAGGAAGTTTATGTGACCTGGAAAAACGATCGCTGGCAGGAAGAATATGGCCCCCTCTCTAGCGATCGCCTTATCCATTACTTTAGAGAACAAAATCTCGATTTAACGCACCCCCCTTATCCCAACCCCTATCGCACCGAAGTTAATTTAGCGGCTCAAGAGTGGTTAAAGACCATCGCAACAAAGTTAAAGATAGGCTATGTCATTACCATTGATTATGGTTACGATCGCGATCGTTACTATCATCCCCAGCGTAGCCAAGGTACTCTGCAATGTTACTATCAACATCGCCGACACGATAATCCCTACGTCAACCTCGGGGAACAAGACATCACCGCCCATGTCAATTTTACGGATCTACAACGCTGGGGCGAAGCGATCGGTTTAAAAACCCTAGGATGGACTCGTCAAGCTCTCTTTTTAATGGCCCTAGGCCTAGGCGATCGCCTACAGGCGCTCTCTCTCCATCCCCATACCTTATCCAGTCTCCTTCAGCGTCGGGATGCACTCCATCAACTGCTCGATCCCGGTGGACTAGGGAACTTTTGGGTGCTGATTCAAGGTAAGGGATTAACAGAAGCCCAAGCGAAACTCCAGGGCTTAAAGCAAGACTAGAAGCATCATCAATTAGTAATGCAATGCTGATGCGGTACTTGTTTCAGACTTGGATTCAATTGAGGCAATTGATCCCACCCTAGATCACATCGATCGTTACGGCAGGTAGGCAGGTAGACGGGATCTTGCATTATTTTATTCTTAACCATATAATTATTTACCACTAAAAATTCGGCTACCAACTTAAGGCGGAAGAGTGCGGCGCTCCGCGCCGCACTCTTCCATTAAATTTTTCCGCTTTCAGTGGAAAGTCAAAAATCCTTCAAAAAAACAGACAGCAGTCAATCAGTGTTACGAACTAGACTGCTGAAACCATTGTGTGGTAGGCGCACACCACACAACCCCTTTAGGATTGCTGCAACTCAGTTATTTTGCTACTGCTCACGGCCCTGACTATGGAACCCATTCGTATTTTTGACTTCTCCGATATTTTTTGTATTTGGGCTTATGTCGCTCAGATCCGTCTTGACGAATTAAAAACCACATTCCAAGAAAAGATTCAAATTGAACATCATTTTGTAACCGTATTTGGCTTTGCCCGCGAAAAATTGGAAAATCGATGGCGCGATCGGGGAGGCTTGCAAGCCTACAGTGATCATGTCCAAGAGATTGTCCAAAAGTTTAGTTATGTGACCGTTCATCCTGAACTATGGACTAAAGTTAAACCCGCTTCTTCCACCTCTTGTCACCTCTTTTTACACGCCATTAAGTTGCTAGAAAAGAAGGAATTAGTAGATCCAAATCACTTCATTTTTGACCATGCCATTCGTGCCTTTAGAGAAGCATTTTTTGCCCGTTTAACTGATATTTCCGATCGGTCTGTCCAGTTTGAACTCGCAGAAAGTTTAGGTCTACCGATCGCGGCGATCGAAGCGCAAATCAATTGTGGTGATGCCTATGCTGAACTCTCAAAAGATTTAGACTTAGTGAAGGAATACGGAGTAACCGTCAGCCCCACCCTCATTTTTAATGAAGGGCGACAACGACTACTGGGTAATGTTGGCTATCGAGTCATGGAAGCGAATATACGGGAGTTACTCCATAGTGCCCCTGGGGAAGCATCCTGGTGTTGAAATGAATGTACGTTGAAGACTACCCACTTAAAGCGGAAGAGTGCAGCGCGGAGTGCCGCACTCTTCCATTGAAACTTCTTCGTTGTGAGTGGGAAACCAAAAGCCTTCAAAAATAATAAGTCTGGCTAGCAATAAACCAGAACAGTAGGCCAAAAATGAGTAAACAAAATCCACTCATCACCCCCCAGATCAGCACTGACTTCTGGGAGGGATGATATTTTGAGTAGAGTTTTGCGGTAACAGGGTTCCCCCCCCCTTAAATGTTGGCGGACAATTAAGGGAACATCCTTGGGCTGAACTCGGCTATACCAAATTTCCTCCGGAAGGACTATCACGATCGGGCCACTCCCACATTCCCCCGTACAGGGCCGAGATTGAAGGCTGATCTTGTCCGGCACCTCTTGCTCAAAGGCCGCTAAAACCTCTCTCGCTCCATCTTTGAGACAGGTTTTAGAATGACAGACCAGAACAGTACGATTGCTTATCATGTTAAAAGTATTTTCACATTTTTTGCTTTCCACTGAAAGCAAAAAATTTAATGGCAGAGTGCGGCACTCTGCAACCTTAAGTGGATTACCAGATTGTCACGGGGGTAATGGCTTGAAGGGCGGGGTTAACCGCCCGTGCTCAATCTTAGTCTAGGAAAGTAATACCATCTTGATCAGAGAAAGCAGCTTGAACCCCCCAACCACCAAAGGGGAAATTTTCAGAGACGGCAATCCAGAGTTCATTTTCACCCTTTTTCAGCGGTAAATAGAGTTGATCAAACAAACCGATCGTACCCAGGAAGCGATAATCCCTGGAGCGCACCTTATTGTTACCGGCATAGAGTAACTGATTGTTGAAGTACACTCTGGCCCAATCGCTAAACCCAAATTGTAAGGGCTTAATTTGATCCCGATCGGAAAGAATCCGAACGCGAGCAAAGGTTGTGTTCTTTTCACCCTCGACCCCTTGAACCAGCGCTAAATTTGCAATACCGAGAGGATCGGATTGTACAGTGTCCCACGTCAAACCTTGCAGATCAGCAGGAGATAAGCTGAATTTGTTTTCAACAAAACTCTCTTCAAAGGCGTTAGATACTGACCACGCAGAAACAGTCCCAGCCGGAAGCGGTGGCAGAGGATCAGCGGGTTCTCCGATGGGAGGATTATCCAGATTAACGTAACTAAAGTTTGCAAAGTGACCCGGAGCAAAGGCTTCAACTTCTATGCCAATTGAACCTGCTTCAATATCCCGCTTCATATCTTGAATAAATAAGCTAGGTTCCTCTGCATCGTTGAGGTAAATGGCCGCCTCTTTACCAGACACAATGACCTTAACATGCATCCACTGATCATAAGGATAAACAGCCGGAACCGTATAGCGTCCGGGATTAAAATATAACTGCCAACCCGTAATCCCATTGATCACTGGAGTATACTGATTCGCATCGGGATTCCCAGACTGGTGGGGACGCATGTAAAACTTCTCATGATTTTTAGGATCTTGGTAGCGCCAAACCACTCCCATAAAGCCCCTTTCATCACTAAAGGCAATATCAAATTCGATAATACCGTTGGTAAAATTAGCGTCTTTTAAAGTCGCAAATCCACCTTTTAAGAACAGAGCTGTTTCCCCTAAATAGGGCTTCACTTCACTTTCCTCAGCATTGATTTCCCAGCGATCGGAATCAAAGGGAATAACCTGAAGTTCTGTCTGATCTTGACTGTAAGCATGCTCTGGGGTTGTGGCAATGATTACAATGGTAGTCAAAAGAATAGACACCAGTAAATAAAGATACTTACGAGCACCTCTTAAGCGTTTAAAACGTATTAGGTGTGACCAACTAAAATGCATCATAGGTTGTTACTCTGCCAGTTTACTGCATATTTCTCAAAGTGTTTCCGGACACCACAACGAGACAACAAAGAGACGCACCGGTCTAATCCCCCTGAGGATAATCTTGCCAAAGGGTGCAATTTTGTCTGAGGCTGTGGTAGTTCCCGTGGCCCAAAATCAAGTGATCTAAAAGCGGAATGGCCAGGAGTTGTGCGCCTTGCAACAATTGACGAGTGAGTGCCAGATCTTCTGGGCTGGGTTCCACATTCCCAGAGGGATGGTTGTGAGCAATAATCACCCGCGTTGCGCCTTGACGAATCACTTCCCGAAAAATATCACGGGGATGGGCCAAGGTTTCTGTAGCCGTACCAATACTAATGACCTTGGTGGCCACGGGGCGGTTTTTAACATCCAACATAACGATCGCAAAACGTTCCTGGGCCTGCCACATGAGTTCCCCACTGAGCAGATCCGCTGCAGCTTTGGGGTTATCAATAGGGTCTTTTTCGGGGGGACGAGTTTGAAAGACTCGTTTACCCAGTTCGATCGCTGCAACGATCGTTGTGGCTTTGGCGGGGCCAATCCCATGAATTTGAGTTAGTTCAGCAATGGCAATATCCCGCAAGACGGAGAGGGGATCCCGCTGATCTTGACTGAGGTATTGCAAAATGTGTTGTCCTAAGCCCACGGCGGAAAGTTTACCGGCTCCCTGCCCTGTCCCCAAAAGAATGGCTAACAGTTCGGCATTCGATAAACTTTTTGCGCCGTAATGCACGAGACGCTCCCGGGGACGCTCATTCAGGGGTAGATCCGCAACGCGCAAATTGTAGGAACTCATGGCTCATCATCCCTGGGAAAAGACGAGGTATCAACGCCCAGTGCGGTAATCCCGTGGCGAGGGACTATAACCTGCCCCGAAATAACCGGCTTTCCACTTAAAGCGAAAAAATTTAATGGAAGAGTGCGGCGCTCTGCGCCGCACTCTTCCACCTTAAGTTGTTAGCCAAATAACCCTTGAGGGCGTATTAATAATATCAGGAGCATGATGGCCAAAGCTACGACAAGTTTATACTCATTGTCTAACCAGTAGGTACTCACCTCCTGGCTAATCCCGATCGCTAGGGCTCCAACGATCGCACCGTAGGGATTCCCAATGCCCCCTAAAATCACCGCCGCAAAGAGGGGCAAAATCAAAAACCACCCCATACTGGGCCGCACCACCGTCACTAACCCGTATAGTCCCCCTGCGATCGCCGTTAAGATCCCCACCACAATCCAGGTATAAGTAACAATACGCTCCACATTAATCCCCGTCACCGCTGCTAAATCCGCATTGTCCGCCACGGCCCGCATCGCTTTGCCCCAACGGGTTTGTTGTAACAGATAATGCAGCCCCAACAAAACCAAGCCCACCACCCCCAGAATCATGAGGCGGTAGTAGAGAATCGGCAAACAAAAAAGGGGAATCGGCTCCGCCAAAGGCAAACCATAGGTCTGATTATCCACCCCCCAAAGTAAGGTCACCAGATTCCGCAACACCAGCGCTAAGCCAATAGAGGTAATCATAAAGGTTGTTGAATTGGCCCGTTGCGATCGTAAGGGCCGCCAAACGATGCGATCGAGCAGCAGCAACAGAGCACTACTAATGACCCCACTCAAGACGATCGCAGCCCCCCAAGGAAGATGTAGGTACTGAATGCCCACAAGGGTCAGATAAGCCCCCCAGGTGATCAGATCCCCCTGGGCAAAATTAGGGAGCCTTAAAATACCATAGACCAGGGTCAACCCCACCGCCCCGAGGGCCAGTAAACTCCCCAGGGAGACCCCATCCACTACTAGGGTCAACAGCCGAAACCCAGGACTCTCAGGAGAAGGACACAGCATCAAAATCGAGCTTAAAATTAGAGATCTCATGATTCAGCCTGGGCTTTTCCCTGCAAGCTCAAAAAGTTAACCACAAGCGGTGCTCTTTGCATCACGCACACTTTTACTTTGCTATGGGGAACCTCAAAACATTCAAAATTTCGCCCGAGTGTCCAGGTAGGAATATTGATGTTGTGCTATTTTGCAATGCGCATCAAGGGCTGATTAAACTCAACGGGCTGTCCATTTTCCACTAAAATTTCCAGAATTTGACCGCTCACTTCCGCTTCTAACTCATTCATTAACTTCATAGCTTCAATAATACAGACCGTTTGGCCGGGCTTAACGGAATCCCCCACGGAAACAAAGGGAAGCTCCCCTGGAGCCGGGGCAGAATAAAAAGTTCCCACCATCGGGGAAACAATCTCCGTCACATTTTCCCGTTTACCGGGGGGCGGCAAAGGCGCAGAGGTGGATTTAGCGGGAGGCGGTGGCGGCGGCGCAGCCACCACCACTGGAGCAGGTGATTCAACGGTTGGGGCAGCATTATCTACCGCCTCAGTCCCATATCCTGAAGGAACAAGGTTCTGACGGCGAACAATCAGTTCAAAATCTTCAACCCGTAACGTCAACTCACTAATATCCGTTTGATTGAGAGTCGTTAGCAGATTTTGCAGTTGGCTTAAATCGAGTTCCATAAAAATGATGATTGATAAAGGTAATTTTTATTTCTATTAAAGTATTGAGCACCTCGATTCATTGTGGCGGGCGGCTTCGCCGCCCACCACAATCCTTATTCTTCCGTGGGTACTAGGGCAAAATTTTGAACTTTTCGAGGTACCCTATTGGGGTGTGTAGGGGCGGTAAGACCGACACACACAGACTAGACAATTCAGCTAACTTTTAAGTATTGAATCCAAATTGGATGCAATACCCAAAACGGAGAACCTAACCTGTCTTTATTCCCGCCCCAGGTAAGAGTCATTGCGGGTGTCAATGCGGATACGCTCTCCTTGGCTAATGAACAGCGGCACCATGACCTGAGCCCCGGTTTCCAGCTTCGCGGGTTTTGTTCCTCCCGTTGCGGTATCTCCCTTCACACCGGGATCGGTTTCCACAACCTCTAAAACAACGGAGTTTGGTAATTCGACATCAATCACCTGCTCTTTCCACGTCACCACGCTCACTTCCATTTCTGTTTTAAGATACTTCACCCGATCGCCAATTTGATCGGCTTTCAGGCGACTCTCTTCATAGCTGTCCATGTCCATGAAAACATAATCTTCACCTTCGATATAGGTGTGTTGCATCACACGCTTCTCTAAGGTTGCCTGCGGAACTGTCTCCCCCGCCCGAAAGGTGCGTTCCACAACGCTGCCAGTTTGGGCATTTTTTAACTTTGTACGAACAAATGCTGAGCCTTTACCCGGTTTAACGTGTAAAAACTCAACGACACGCCACACAGAACCATCCAACTCTACAGTTGTACCCGTTCTGAAGTCATTACTTGAAATCATGTGCTTATGCCTTGGATACGAACGATTCTCCCACGGAGACGCTACATGAACGACATCCTATTCTACTCCTCTGGGGTTCAAGGCGTTCAAGAGAAAAAGACATCCTGGGTCTTTTGCAACCAAAACTCTGACTGCACAACAGGTAGAAGACGATGATTCGGGAAGCCCTCCTGCGCTCCAGGGGTTGGGCCCCTGGGTCTTGATACCGTTTTTTGAGCGTTAGACGGCTACCAACTTAAGGCGGAAGAGTGCGGCGCGAAGCGCCGCACTCTTCCATTAAATTTTTTCGTTAGACGGAGGGGTTATACTTCCGAAACGCTAGGGTGACATTATGGCCGCCAAAGCCGAAGGAGTTGGAGAGGGCGAGATCAACGGTGTGTTCCCGACAGGTTCCGGGCACATAGTCTAAATCACATTCCGGATCGGGAGTATCTAAGTTGATGGTGGGGGGCACACGATCGTGAGCAATAATCTTCGCTAAGGCAACGGCTTCAATACCACCAGCTCCTCCCAACAGGTGTCCGGTCATGGATTTGGTGGAACTAATGGGAATCCGATAAGCATGATCGCCTAGGACTTTTTTGATCGCCTCGGTTTCGGTTTTGTCGTTGGCGGGGGTACTGGTACCGTGGGCATTAATATAAGTGACGGCTTCTGGGGTCGCCCCAGCATCTTGCAAACACAATTCCATCGCCCGAGCGGCCCCTAAACCACCGGGAACGGGGGAGGTAATATGATAGGCATCACAGGTCATGCCATAGCCCACTACCTCAGCATAAATGTGGGCTCCTCGGCTTTGGGCTTGCTCCAGTTCTTCCAAGAAGAGTACTCCAGCCCCTTCTCCCATGACAAAGCCATCCCGATTTTTATCAAAGGGACGACAAGCATGGAGGGGATCGTCGTTATTGAAAGATAAGGCCCGAGCAGAGGAAAATCCTGCCACGGAGACGGGGGTGACGGCAGATTCTGTGCCACCGCAAATCATGGCTTTGGCATAGCCTTGTTGAATGATCCGGAAGGCATCTCCCACCGCATTGGAACCGGAAGCACAGGCGGTCACGGGACAGCTATTGGGGCCCTGGGCTCCGGTGTCGATCGCCACTAGGCCTGCCGCCATATTGGCTATCATCATGGGCACCATGAAGGGGCTACAGCGATTCGGGCCTTTCTGGAGGAGGATGGTCTGTTGATCTTCCAATACCTTAATTCCACCAATCCCCGTACCAATAATGACCCCAACATCATTGCTATTGAGATCCGTAATTTCAAACTGGGCATCCTGTAACGCTTGACGAGCCGCCACGATCGCAAATTGGGCAAATCGATCCATCCGTTGGGCTTCCTTGGCATCCAAAAAGTCCGCTGGATTAAAGCCCTTCACTTCACCGGCAATTTTGCACTTATGGGCGGAGGCATCAAAATGGGTAATGCGATCGATACCGCTTTTGCCCTCTACCAACCCTTGCCAATAAGCATCCAAGGTATTGCCTAAGGGGGTAATGGCCCCTAAGCCCGTAACAACAACACGTCTTCCCACTAGATTGGTCATGATATCCGTAATGCTGAGCAGTTCTGCTAGTCCCTATCACCAGGGATAAATTCAAAGTTAGAAGTGAGAACTCGGAAAGCGGAACTGGGTTTCCGACTCCGCATTCCGCGCCCCCATTTCAAGATTTCCTCACTCCGCGTTCGCCGTTCCGCGTTAGAAACGGTTATGCCGCTTTTTTCTGGGCGATGTAGCTTACGGCATCCTGTACCGTAGCAATCCCTTCCGCATCTTCATCCGGAATTTCGATTCCAAATTGATCTTCTAAAGCCATCACCATTTCCACAACATCCAAGGAGTCAGCCCCCAGATCATTGGCAAAGTTCGCTTCTGGCTTCACTTTATCTTCCTCTTCAACCCCCAGTTTATCGATCACGATCGCTTTGACCTGGGTGTAAATTTCCTTGTCCTGGTCACTCATTATGGTTCCCTCGTTAAAAACAGAATTAGAGACTCTAATTTAGACATTTTTTAATCTTATACGAATGCGGCTTTCCGCGTAAGACTGTAAAGATAGGTTTGAAACCGTCTCTACCCATCGAGGGCAAGGCGTTGCAAGGCAGCGGGAAAGATGTGATGTTCCTGGACTTGAATCCGAGCCTGTAGGGTTGCTGGGGTATCTTCTGGCAGAACGGGTACCGCCGCCTGCATAAGAATACGACCACTATCCACTTCGGGCTCCACTAGATGCACGGTACACCCGGCGATGGCCACCCCAGCGGTCAAGGCCTGCTCGATCGCTCTGATCCCCTTAAAAGCAGGCAAAAGACTGGGGTGAATATTGACGATGCGCTGGGGATAGGCATTAATCAACTCCGGCGTGACGATCCGCATCCAGCCCGCCATCACCACCCAATCCACCCCATGGGTCTGAAAGACTGACACGATCGCGTGATCCAAGTCTTCCCGTTGGCCAAAGGTACGATGATCGAGCAGAACTTTGGGAATGCCCCAGCGATCGGCCCGATCCGCCACTTTGGCCTCGGGATTGTTGTAAATCAAGACCTTGACCGTAGCTTGCAGATGCCCTTGAACGATCGCGGTCAAAATAGCCTCAAAATTACTACCACTACCGGAGGCCAAGACCCCTAACTGGAGGGGAGCTACAGCCATCTGATCCAAGGATGGTGGCAGGGGGGAAATTAAGGCACTCGGGCTCATGGCTTACACCGCCTCATCCGCCGCCGCATCGGTAGTCAAATCGCCCAAATTAAAGATGAACGGAGGTGTTTTTTGCTGATCCCCACCCATCACCAACACTTTAGGCATTTGAGCGCCACCCCGTCCCCAAACATCAATCGCTTCCCGTTTCAACACTAAATCCCCACCGGGGCCGGTTAAACTTTCCGCTAAGAGACGTTGAGCTTCGGCCCGACCTTTAGCACGATTAATTTCAGCCTGGGCTTCCTGCTCAGCTTCTTGGGCCACGTAAACCGCCCGCTGTGCCCGCTGCTCTGCAATTTGCTTATCTTCTACAGCAGAGGCAAATTCCTTGGAAAAGTTGAGATCGACAACACTCGTATCTAAGACAATAATGCCGTAATTCTCTAAACGAGCGGTGAGAGCCGCATCAAAATCTTCCTTCAAGAGACTCCGCTGGGTCACCGACTCTTCCGCTGTTCGCAAAGAAGCTGCAATTTTGAAGGATTCCTGAGTTTGGGGCGCAATAATCTTGGCCACAATGTTTTGCAACGTCCCTTGAGTCCGACGAATTTCGACGACCTTAATGGGATCGAGGCGAAAGTTAATGGCAAAACTAGCACTCAAGGTTTGCAGATCGCGGGTAGAACTTTCCGCAGGCACTTCAAATTTTTGTACCGTGACATCATAAATATCAACAGTAGACACCAGGGGGGGCTTGTAGTGTAGACCTTCTAGCAGTGGGGTATTCTGGGCCTTTCCGAGAATACTAATCACCCCGGCTTGACCAGGAGTAATAATCACGATCGAGTTCAGACCGATCAAGGCAATTAAGCCCACCACGATCGCCACAATAATCGTAATAGGGTTGTTGCCCACGGGCTGCTTACGGTAAACCACGATATTCTGTCCTCTGAATTGACAAATCCGCTCCTAGTGTACCGAGGTTTCTGATGCTTTGTTCACTTAGGACACTTTTCTACGGCTCCTGCGGCAGATGAAATCACTCAATTCAGGGCATCTCGCACCCTTCACTCGAAATTACCGACCAATTGCAACCCGGATTCTTCTTGCTCCGCCAACATCACCTCTCGATCGATATACCCCGGGCCATCGGTAGCGACCACCAAAAAGCTAAATTCACCGCGATCGTGGCGAAGGGTATAGCGAAACTCACCGGTGCTGGGTAGAAATTCTTGCTCATAGGAGGCTTTCACCACCGTGTCGGCAATACGATCGTCTTCCACTTGGGCCAGGTTGGCATCGATAAACTGGAACCGCACCTGCTGACCATCACGCCACTGGATCGTCCACCACCCCGATGGCTCAATTTCTACCCGGGCGAAGCGATCGGAACCCGAGAAGGTCACCAGAGAATCCGTTGTCGGTGTATTCGCGTAAATAAACAGAGCCTCTGCGATCGCGGGAAGGGGCTGCATTCCCATCAATACACTTACGCCCAACGGCAACAGCACGGGGGTAAGCCCCACCCGAGCACTCTGTAGCACAGTCTTAACATACTGAAGCATCTGGTTCTCCTCTCTCAACTCGTGTCCATCATCCGTAATTCTCAAGACGTTCTCAGTGACAGAGCAGAAATAGCTGCGTGATTGTACGGAAAATGAGGGGTGAGAAGAACCTAATACAGCCTGTGGTTTCAGTCTCTAGATTTGGTGATCTAGGTCATAAACTGAAGCGAAAAAAAGGGTTCAGATGCACATCCTTGACTCCTGTCGATTTTGTCCGTTTCAGAGAAAAACCCACAATCTTGGCTTTCCGCCTTAAGTTGGTCGCCAAAATCTTAAGGAAAAGATAATCTGATTCGACAAGATAAACCTCGACAAAACCTGTGGAAAACTGCCCTTTTTCTGTGGAAAACCTGTGGAAAACCCTGTGTAAAACTCACTAAAACCTGTGGACAAATTCAATAGTTCATTTGAACTGTGGAAAAAGGTGCCCTTTTTTCCACAGGTTTTCCACAGGCTCTAAGTGGGTCAAAAGCTTACGGAGTAGGAGTTCCAGATCTTTATTAACATTTTCCACAGGCCCTACTACTACTAATTTTAAATTTAAAATTAGGAAAGAAGAAGAGTTAAGCCAAGGTTAATCGATCAGACCTCAGAGATGGGTGGATGAGAAGAACCGAGTAGTGTTAAAATCCATGAGCTTTGAATCCAAGCAAGTTCTCTGAGGACTTTTGATGAAACTGGTCTGCAACCAAACTGATCTGAGTGCCAATCTTTCTTTGGTCGCTAGGGCCGTCCCCTCTCGTCCCAGCCATCCGGTTTTAGCGAACATTCTCCTCACCGCCGATGCTGGAACTCAGCGCGTTAGCTTAACGGGGTTTGATCTGAGTTTAGGGATTCAAACTTCTTTTCCTGCGAATATTGAAAGCAGTGGGGCAATTACCTTACCCTCTAAGCTCTTGACGGATATTGTGACTCGGTTGTCTTCTGATGCAGAAATTACCCTCTTACTGGGGGAAGAGGGGGTTGTGAACTTAGTGACGGGGTCGGGGCAGTATAAGGTTCGGGGCATGGATGCCGATGAATTTCCCCAACTTCCCTTGGTGGAATCAGGAGAAGCCGCGAAACTTTCTGTGGAAGCATTGGTGGAAGGGCTGCGGGGGACTTTGTTTGCCACCAGTACGGATGAAACCAAGCAAGTACTGACGGGGGTGCATTTGCGGGTACAGCCGGACGGATTAGAATTTGCCGCGACCGACGGTCACCGTTTAGCGGTTGTGAGTACCTTTAATGCCGAGGATGAACCCGGCTTAAGCTCAGGGGTAGAAGCCTTTGAAGTGACGATTCCAGGGCGAGCTTTGCGGGATTTAGAGCGCATGGTTACGGCCCGCAGTACGGAGGATGCCATCGCCCTCTACTTTGACCAAGGGCAAACGGTCTTTCAATGGGGCGATCAATACCTCACGAGTCGCACCTTGGATGGTCAGTATCCCAATTATCAGCAACTGATCCCCCAACAATTTGAGCGCCAAGTCACCCTCGATCGTAAGCTCCTCGTTGCTGCTCTAGAGCGGATTGCTGTGTTAGCGGATCAAAAAAATAATGTGGTCAAATTAACCCTCAGCCAAGAGCAACAGAATATTATGCTCTCTGTGGAGGCTCAGGATGTGGGCAGTGGTCAGGAATCCTTACCGGCTCAGGTTTCTGGTGAAAGCTTAGAAATTGCCTTTAACGTCAAATATCTGATGGATGGCCTCAAGTCTCTCCCAGCGGCGGAAATTCAGATGCAACTGAACACCGCTACGAGTCCAGTGATTTTGACCCCATTGGGCGAAGTGAAAATGACTTATTTGGTCATGCCGGTACAAATTCGATCGTAGTTAAAAATCCCACGGTTCAAATAAAGTGGCTACCGCCATCGAAAAGCCTGGCACGACTTCCTCCCCCTCTAGATGATCTCCCCCGCGCAAAAAGCGATCGGGTTCAGGGCTGTGATAGACCAGTACATGCTTTTCATCGGGATGAATCAACCAAACCCACGGGGTGGTCGGCGCAGGCTTTTTAAGCGTGTGCGACTGACAAAGGAAACATCCGGCGATCGTTTATTGCCATTTTTCAGCGTAAAGGCCGTACTGGAATCGCAAATACTGCCATAATTTATGGCTTTCCACTGAAAGCGAAAAAATTTAACGGAAGAGTGCGGCGCGGAGCGCCGCACTCTTCCGCCTTAAGTTGGTAGCCTAATTTATGGGTTTGAATGTAAGCTCCCAATTGAATCACTAAGAGGCAGGCAAGATGACTATGCTCCATGCCTGAATTTCCCACGTCAACCACCTCTCTATTGACCAATTCATAGTGATGTTCATCCCGATTCAGCGCCATAAATGCTTGATCAGTCCAGGTTTTCTGCTCCGTTATCAGGCTCTGGGTCATCCTTAATTCCCCCTGAGCGCTTTTATCCTCTTCATCCCTTGATCTTGATAGTACGGTTTCATCAGCAATTATAGATATAAGTCAATCCTAATAATTTATTTAACTCTGATCTTTGCAAATATTTGCATTATGTGCGCCTTCATAGAAAACTATTATTACGAGTCTATAGAAATTGGTGCCGGACGACTATTCAGTGCCGACGGGGAGAGAGTTACCTTCTGAATGCCCTGTTTGGGTGAAGTTTCTCACTCTTGCTTTCTCTAACTCTTAAATTCATGTCTTGTATACAGCATCTTGCGAATGCGTTTGGTATGGAACGCTTCTCCTTTGTCCAGGGAAATTTTCTGTACGACAACGTTGTGCATAGCATTGTAAGCTGATCGGCATCTAAATGTGCTATAATAGTATAAAAACAGTACATATTTTATGAGAATCAAAAACTATTTGACAGTGGAAGAACGCCAAAATTTACAGCATGAGTTGAAGTATCACGAGCATCCAGATATTCGAGAAAGAATCCTTATCCTTCTCTTAAGAGATGATGGGAAAGAATACCAGGAAATAGCTGATTTTTTAGGGTGTTCATTGAGAAAAGTTGCTTATTGGTGTACACATGGTGACCCTAGTGATCTGGAGAGTCTTATTGATAAAAGAATGAAGGGAAATTTCAATAAAGCCACGCCGGAGTATATTAAATTATTAGGTGAACTGATAGACAAAGAGCCTCAAGAATTTGATTATGAATTTGGTCGGTGGACAGCAGAACGCTTAGCTCAACACTTAGAGAAAGAGACAGGAATCAAATTAAGTTCAAGTCAAGTAAGAAGAATTCTCAAAAAAAATAAGTTTGTTTATATTTGGTCAAAGTATAGCTTAGAAGAACGACAAGATCCTGAAAAAAGAGAGCTATTTAAGAAGAAATTGGATGAATATATAAAAATATCAAAAGAGTCGCCAGACCTGCTCCAGATATGGTTTTGGGACGAATCAGGCTTCTGTTTAAAGCCGGGAAGAGGAAAAACTTGGACTAAAAAAGGTCAGCGTAGAAAAGTATCAGGAAGACGGAGAAAAGGTAGAGTTAATGTAATGGGTGGATTACGTTTTTCTGATAAAAAGCGTTATGTAGATTTTTTAAAGAAGGGGACTGGAGAAAGTTTTTATAGTGTACTTAAAGGATTTTATAATCATGTAAGATGTGAGTGGAACGATTCGCATTCAGAAGATTTTGACACAAGTGATCATAAAATAATATTAATTTTAGATAATGCTAGTATTCATAAAACTAAAGAATTTCTAGAGAGGATCAAAAATGAAATGCCTAATTTAGTTTTAGAGTTCTTGCCTGAATATAGCCCAGATTACAACCTGATAGAACTTGTTTGGCATTCAGCAAAAGAATTTATTGCTAATCGACTTTTTAATTCAATCGAACAAGTAGAATCTCTTTTAAATAAACTGCTCAATGAAGGTGAGTTGATCATTAACTGGGGATGAAACCTTAAAAACAAAGGAAATTTAATAGATGTAATTTAGATGCTTGACAGCTTATCTGCCTGATCAGGTCCACTTTCTTTACCATCTTGTGATGGAGGATTGCTACTTTGCGAAGACTGTTGATTATTGTCATTTGTTTCATTAAAAATATTCTTAGCTCGTTTATATAAATAAGAATATGCAACATCTGATAGCAGTCCAGAGGAAAATGCTAGTGCCAAAATACTACTAATATTGGCTCTTCTGGATTTAATATGCTTGACAAAAATAGTTATCTATGGACTGCATTTCGTAAAGTGCCAACAAATTAGAGAACGCAGTTCAAATCTTTTAACATTTCTAAACCCATAACCTC
>JBEAPM010000083.1:0-18718 GCA_041164445.1 Cyanobacteriota bacterium | reverse complement strand
TTGACCCGGTGCATTGAACGGGTGCGGGATATTTTTCTCAATATGGGCTTTGATGAAATGTCCGGCAGCATTCTGGAGTCGGCATTTTGGAACTTTGACGTTTTATTCACCCCTCAGGATCATCCGGCGCGGGAAATTCAGGATACTTTTTATATCGATCGTCCAGCGGAGATTCCTTTGCCGAACGATCGAGACTTGGTGGAGCAAGTTCAGGCGGTACACGATCGCAGTTATGGGGGGCAGTGGTCTGAACAGGAAGCCAGTCGGGCCATTTTTCGGGCCCAAACCACCACCTTTACGGCGCGGAAGTTGGCGGAACTGAAAGGGAAAACCGGCAAGTTTTTTTCCATTGATAAGGTTTTTCGCAATGAAACTAGCGATCGAACTCATCTACATGAGTTTTACCAAATTGAAGGGGTGGTGATTGGGGAATTACTGAGTGTGCGCAGTCTGATGGGCTATCTCACCCATTTTTATCAGCGTCTAGGCTTTGAAGACCTCAAATTTAAGCCCACCTATAACCCCTATACCGAGCCGTCCTTGGAGGTGTGTGTGTATCACGAACCGAGCCAAAAGTATCTAGAGGTGGGCAATTCTGGATTATTTCGCCCAGAAATGTTAACCCCCCTCGGCTGTAGCGGTTGCTCAACGATCGCCTGGGGGTTAGGTCTAGAACGGATTGCCCTGCTTTTGTACGGAGCCGATAAACTCTCGGATCTGGTGGGGCCAGACATGGGCTTAGATTAATACAAAATCCGATCCGACAACGATCGCCACTGCTCAAATAACTCTAACGCCTGGGGATCCGGGGCATGGATAAAGGGAATAGAGCGATCGGCTTCCGCTTTAGCTAACTCTACATAAATCATCTGATCATCAAAATCGATCGCCGCTGCGTCAAAGCGAGTATTGGCATAGTAAACCCGATCGGGGCGGGCCCAATAAATCGCCCCCAAACACATGGGGCAGGGTTCGCAAGTGGTGTAGAGTTCACAGCCCGTTAATTGAAAATGCTCTAAAACCTGACAAGCCTGGCGAATGGCCACCATCTCCGCATGGGCCGTGGGATCCTTAAGGCTCGTCACTTGGTTATGCCCCCTCCCAAGCACCACGTCATCCTTCACCACGATCGCCCCAAAGGGGCCACCATGGCGATCCCTGAGACCCTGCTGGGCCGCTTCAATGGCGAGTTGCATCCAGTGGCGTTGGGTGGGGGTGAGGATTACAGTCATCAGCGGTTAGGAGAGTGAGAAGGTTTAAGCCCCTAGATTGATCATTTTCTGATAAAGTTATTACAAAAGTTTACAAAACGTAATAATCCATGATCTTATTGGTAGTTGGTGCAACGGGCACTCTGGGTCGGCAGGTGGTGCGACGGGCCTTAGATGAAGGGTATACGGTGCGATGTTTAGTGCGCAGCCCCAGGAAGGCGGCCTTTCTGCAGGAATGGGGGGCCGAGTTAGTGCGGGCCAATCTGTGCAAGCCAGAAACCTTGCCAAAAGCGCTAGAGGGCGTAACCCATGTTATTGATGCCGCCACCACCCGTCCCACCGACTCCTTGAGTATCCAGCAAGTGGATTGGGACGGTAAAGTTGCCCTCATTCAGGCTGCTTGTCAGGCCGGAATCGATCGCTACCTCTTCTTTTCCATCCTCAATGCCGATCGCTACCCCCATGTTCCCTTGATGTCCATCAAGACCTGCACCGAGAAATTTCTCGCGGAATCTGGACTTAACTATACCGTGATTCAACTCAGTGGGTTTCTGCAGGGCTTAATTGGTCAATATGCCATTCCCATCCTAGAGGGACAAACGGTTTGGGTTACCGGGGAAGCCACCCCCATCGCCTACATGGATACCCAAGATATTGCCCGCCTTGCGGTGCAGTGCCTCAAAGTTCCCGAAACGAACGGCAAGACCTTCCCCGCCGTGGGGAATCGAGCCTGGGGTGGGTATGAAATTATCCGCTTGTGCGAACGCTTATCCGATCAAGAAGCCAAAATTTCTCGGATGCCCATCGAAACCTTAAGAGTCGTCAGAGGCTTTGCCCGATTTTTCCAGTGGGGCTGGAATCTTGCCGATCGGCTTGCCTTTACGGAAGTGTTGGTCACGGGCGATCCCTTAACCGCTGATATGGCCCCTGTCTACGCCACCCTGGGGCTAGATCCCAAAGAGACCTCCAGCCTAGAGGCTTATATTCAAGATTATTTCAATCGCATCATGAAAAAGTTAAAAACCTTGGACTACAACAAAGAAAAAGACAAAAAGAAAAAACTACCCTTCTAGGGGTGTCATCCATGCCGTCCTAGGGATCGTAACGGCTGCCCGGCACAAGGCAATGAATCGAGGGGCTCAACGGGAGACTGGTGGGCTCCGAAATTCCGGTTCTAGACTCCAGTTCTGAGGGGTCTGGAGCGAACAGGTATGCCATGTCTACACCTGTGGAAGGACGCGAGTATTTTTTAGATCTCGTTTCATAGGCTACAGCAGGTATCAACAGATTTCAGGATAATCAACAACTATCTCTCCCTTTAGGTCTCATGCTGTTTGCCAACGACGCTTCCCTGATTGTGGTCTGTGGTTTGGGACGCACAGGTTACCGCATCTTCTCTCTCCTCCGTCAGCAGGGGGCAGAGGTTTTAGGTCTCAATACCGAACCCATTCCCCATGAAACGAATATTATTGTGGGGGATCCCCGTAATGAAACGGTTCTCCGAGCAGCGCTGATTCACGAAGCACGTACACTAATCTTGACGTTTGGGGACGATACTCTCAATCTTTCCATTCTGATGCAGGCCCGGATTCTCAATCCCCGCATTCAGGTCATTAATCGTCTCTTCAATAGTAGTTTAGGGGAACAACTCGATCGCACTTTAGAAAATCACGTCACCCTCAGTGTCTCTAAATTAGCGGCTCCGGTGTTTAGTTTTGCTGCCCTGGGTAATTTAGCCATTGGTCAATTACAGCTTTTTCGGCAAACCTGGCCCATCCACGAAGAATTCATTACCCTCAGCCATCCTTGGCATGGTGCCCCCCTGGCTTCCCTCTGGGACGATCGCTCCCGCATGTTGATCTATTACCTGCCAGCACGGGATCCGGTGGATTTAATTACGGCTATTGAGCAAGGACGCTGTTTACAGGAAAACGATCGGTTAATTATTGCCAGTAGTCCCCGCATGCAGGCACAACGTCGATCGTGGTGGGAGTTACTCCGCCACAAAATGGGGAAAACTTGGCAGGGACTGCATCGCTTTCAACGCTACGAACGCCCTGCATTTTGGGTCACCACAGGCTTAATTGCAGCCATTGCCATCGCTACTTTTACCTATGTCTATACCGATAACAGTACCCAAATTGTCGATGCCCTCTATTTTTCCGTGGGCATGATTACCGGTGCGGGGGGCAATGAATCTGTGGTGGAATCCGCCCCTGCGATCGTCAAGTTCTTTACGGTGCTGATGATGTTGGTGGGGGCCGCCGTGGTGGGGATTTTTTATGCCCTCCTCAATGATTTAGTCTTAGGCACGCACTTTCAGCGCATTTGGGATGTGGCCCAAGTGCCGCAGCGCCATCACTATATTATTTGCGGCTTAGGGGGGTTAGGGCTCAAAACCGCCCAACAACTCCAGTCCCAGGGCTATGAAGTAGTGGTCATTGAAAAAAATAGCCAGAACCGCTTTTTGAGTACAGCACGATCGCTCAAAATCCCGGTCATTCAAGGGGATGCCAGCCTTGCTGCCACCTTAGATGCGGCCAATGTCAAACGGGCAAGGGGACTGTTAACCGTCACCAGTAACGACACCACTAATCTAGAGGTTGCCTTGAGTGCCAAGGATCTGAACCCCCATTTAGCGGTGGTGGTGCGCAATCAGGACTCTAAACTGGCCGCCATGTCCCAGAAGATCTTTAAATTTGCCTCCGTCCTCTGTCCTACGGAATTAGCGGCCCCCTCCTTTGCCGCTGTCGCCCTGGGGGGGCAAGTGCTGGGTAACGGCATGACCGCGAATATTCTCTGGATTGCCCTTTCCACCATTATTACCCCTGAGCATCCCTTCTATGGACATCAAGTCAAAGATATGGCGATGCTCACAGACTGCGTGCCCCTGTACCTGGAACGGGCCCACGCGACGGTTCACGGCTGGCCCCTCCTCGATGCCCGGTTGGGGCCTGGAGATGTGCTCTATATGACCATTCCCGCCCAACAGTTCACCCATATTTGGCGCTCCTTGCCCCTACTGCGAGAGCAGTCTCAACTAGAGCCATCCCTGATGTATCCGGATCAGGTAAGGAAGTCGATGACTCCCGATTCACTTTCTCCCAAGCCTCCGAGTGAGCCGGTCTCTGTCTAGCGAATCTTCAATTGAGAAAGTGCCTCAGATTACGGAAATCTCTCCACGATCGCTACTTACCATGTGTAACCTTTTACCTGTCCCCAATGAATCCATGCCTGAGTCATTTCTGGGATGCGGCCTCTTGACTCTAGGGGAACGGGATCTTCACGAGAGATTGATTTTAACGCCCAAAACCAATGCCCTGATTTGTTTTCCAGTTCCTTCAGGAGCAGAGGAATAGCTGCTTCACCCAGACCAATAATTTGCTGATAAGCAGGATGCATCACCATTTGATCCACGGAAGAGGTGAAGCGATTGTCCTTACGCCATTGCTGAACCAAAGCATTAAAGAGTTGTTCCAGGTTTTGATGAGGGGTAGTCTGGGTTAACGTTTGAATATAAGCCAGTACAGTTTCCAGTCGGGATTCTGGGATTTGTTCTAGTTCTTCCAGGATTTGGGCTTTAATCGTCATTGCTGGGCTGGGTTTACAGGTTAATTGTATTCTAGGGCTACCAACGTAAGGCGGAAGAGTGCGGCGCTCCGCGCCGCACTCTTCCATTACATTTTTTCGCTTTCAGTGGAAAGCCTATTCTAGCTGTGGGATTCTCTGGAGATCTCGACTTATTGAGGTCGCAGCACGATGGATCGTTCATACAGAAATTTAGAATTGCTGCCATGGTTCTGAGTTTTTGTTGAGAACCCCTGCTCTGGGATACACTGGAGTGCTTGAGGTGGAAGACCTCTTATTGACTCATTTGCGTTAATTTCATGGCAATTTTTCACGGTATTTGGACTGAGGCGGAAGATTTACTCTTGTGGGGAGAAGACTGGCGCAGATTAAGTCCAATGCCCCTCTCTGATTGGATTCCGCAGCCACCGCTTCATCCTTTATCTTTAAATGCTGCTGAATTACTGGCCTTGATTCGATCGCTTCCCAACCTAGAGGAACTGGCGGAAACGATCGCGACCTATCCCAAGGTGACCGCCTCTTTCCCCCTGCCTACCCAAACCCTAGACCCCGGGACGGTCTTACCTCTCCATTCTGGCCAAGTCACGGAAACGGACAATTTGAGTCTGTATTCCTGGTCTGTGTGTGCCTATCAGATCCCTGGGGCGCAAGCCTTTGATCTGCTAGGGCGATTGCCCTTACACATTGAGGCCGAGAGTTGGCTTGGCTCCGATCTCCGCTACTGGAGTCATCTCGCTCGGTGGGTGCTGGATCTCTGGGGACAAGGCAAGTTTATTCCCTATTTGCAACGGGTTTCGACCACTCCGCCCCTAGGACGGGTTCAGTGGCAGGTGCGCTTAGATGGGGGCAGCGATCGGCTCCGCTTCGATCGCTTTTGTCAGCAAATGCCCTGGGTTGCCCAGTGGTGGGGGCAGAACACTCAAGCTCCGACCCCTACCGAAACCCCTGAAACGAGCCTATCCTGTCCCTTACCTCCCCCTGGCCATCAACGCTTGCGATCGTGGTTAAACGCCATGGTGGATCGGGGCATTCGCCGCACGGTACAATTCCCAACCCCAGAACAACCCCTAGAGCCTTTATTTCAGGACTTTTGGCAAGGCTTGACCCCCCGATCGGAACCCGTTGTGCTCACGGAAGAAGCCGAGGCAGACTGGGAACGTTGGCAAGGACTCCTGCAACGCTGGAGCCAAATCGAAGAGAGTGAAACCCAGCAGCCCTTCCGGGACGCAATGCAGTTAGAAGCTCCGAGAGAGGCCGGTCAAACCTGGACGCTGCACTATGGGCTATATGCCGATGCCTTTGCCGAATTTGTCCCCGCAGCGATCGTCTGGCGGAGTCCTAGCCGATGGATCTCCCCTCAGGGTAATCCGATCCTGCAGGGACAGGAGCGACTGCTTAAGGGCTTGGGACTCGCGGCGCGGGTCTATCCCGATTTGGATGCCAGCCTAGATACGGCGGAGCCTTGTCAGCATTCTCTTTCGACCAGCGCTGCCTACACTTTTATTAAAACGATCGCCCCCCGGTTGCAGGAGCAGGGGGTGGGGGTATTGCTGCCGGAGGGTTTAGCCAGTGGTCAGGGGGTTGCCAACCGTTTGGGTTTACAGGTCAAGGCGGAGTTAGCACCCCAACAGGGCCAATCCCTCGGCTTAGCCCAACTGCTGCAATTCCGTTGGGAGTTGTGTTTGGGGGGGCAAACCTTTTCTAAAGCTCAGTTCGATCGGCTAGTGGCCCAGGAAACTCCCCTCGTGCAGGTAAACGGCGAGTGGTTGGAATTACGTCCCCAGGATGTGACTGCCGCCCGAGACTTTTTTAAGCGCCGCAAGGATCAGCCCAACCTCTCCCTAGAAGATGCTCTGCGGCTGAGTACGGGAGATGTGCAGACCATGAGCAAGCTGCCGGTGGTGAACTTTGAAGCCACCGGATCCCTGGAAGCCTTAGTGACTACCTTAACCGGTACGCAAACCGTAGAATCTTTGGCGGTTCCCCCTAGTTTTAACGGTCAACTGCGACCCTACCAAGCGCGGGGGGCTGGCTGGCTCGATTTCCTCCATCGCTGGAACTTGGGGGCTTGCCTGGCGGATGATATGGGCTTAGGGAAAACCATTCAATTTATTGCTTTTTTACTGCATCTTCATCACACTGCCCAACTGGAACGTCCCTATTTACTCATTTGTCCCACCTCAGTATTGGGCAACTGGGAACGGGAGGTGAAACGCTTTGCTCCGGACTTAAAAGTATTCCTGCATCATGGTGAAAAACGGGCTAAAGGTAAAACCCTGAAACAGCAAGCTTTGAAACAACATTTAGTGATTACCAGTTATAGTTTAGTGCATCGAGATTTTAACCATCTCAAAGACATTCCTTGGCAGGGCATTGTCTTAGATGAAGCGCAAAACATTAAGAATGCTGAGGCTAAACAATCCGTCTCTGTGCGGGAGTTAGTGCAACCCAAAGAAAAGCCCGATCAACCCCTCCCCTTTCGCATTGCTTTAACGGGAACGCCGGTAGAAAATCGACTGACGGAGCTCTGGTCGATCATGGAATTTCTCAATCCCGGTTATTTGGGCACCAAAGCCTTTTTTCAGCGCCGCTTTATGATGCCCATTGAGCGCTATGGCGATCGGGATTCCCTGCAAGCCTTACGATCGCTAGTCCAACCGTTTATTCTGCGTCGTCTCAAAACCGATCGCTCCATCATTCAAGATCTCCCGGAAAAGCAGGAAACGACGGTATTTTGTGGCTTATCCCCAGAGCAGGCGGCGCTTTATCAAAAAACTGTGGATGATACTTTAACGGCGATCGATGCGGCGGAAGGTATTGAAAAGCATGGTTTAGTCTTAGCTTTACTGACCAAATTAAAACAAATTTGTAATCACCCTAGCCTCTATCTCAAAGAGAAATTAAAGCCCTCCAAACAAGGCAGTCTTTCCGAGCAAGTATTAGAAGAGTTCCAACAGCGATCGTCTAAAATCCAGCGTTTAGAATCCCTGGTTGATGAACTGATTGCCGAAGGCGATCGAGCCTTACTCTTCACCCAATTTGTAGAATGGGGCCACCTGCTTAAAGCCTACTTTGAAGCTCGGTATAACCGCGAAATTCTCTTTTTACACGGGGGAACCCGCAAAGCCGATCGGGAGACGATGATCGATCGATTTCAAGAGGATCCCCAAGCACCTCGTTTGTTAATTCTTTCCCTCAAAGCTGGGGGCGTAGGCTTAAACCTCACCCGGGCTAATCATGTTTTCCACGTCGATCGCTGGTGGAATCCTGCAGTGGAGAACCAAGCCACGGATCGGGCTTTTCGTATTGGTCAAACCCGTAAAGTTCAGGTGCATAAATTTGTCTGTAGCGGCACCTTAGAAGAGCGCATTCATGATCTCATTGAAAGTAAAAAAGCGCTGGCGGAGCAAGTTGTGGGGACGGGAGAAAGCTGGTTAGCCCAACTAGACAGTGAAAATTTGCGGGATTTGTTGTTACTCAACCAAGACGCGATCGAGTCTACGGATTAGCCCCAAGCGCCACTGTTGAGGCCAGTTAGCGATGGAATGCCAATATTGTGCTTTGTTCAGCCCCTAGCGGTAACGCTGGGACGGGCGTAGGACTGAGGCAGATCAATCCATCACTGACCCATGCTCCATAAATCTTAATCGAATTGGTTAAGCTTTGTAATGCGATCGTTACCGTCTTCACCTCCCACGGTTTAATAGAGAAGGTAGGTACAAATAGCGATCGATTCAAGGAAAAACCGCAGGTAAGAATCATTACCCTTGCCCAAAGTTTTAATGTTTATTTAAGATTTTTATCCGCCTTTCTTCTGGTCTATCGCTTCATTCTTCGCCTTTTTTTCTCTATACCCATTTCTTAAAAGGCGATCCCCACCTTACGTACCTAAAATCTGTTTCATAGAATCGAGCAGCTCATTTTCAAACGGAAATATTCCATTTGAAAGGGTTTACTTTGTGATAGCTACCTTGCTCAACGATCGTTTTTTTAGCCAACCTTGAATAAAGGAGTTTAGGAGGAAAACCCATGATTAGTACCCCTTTAGTTCCCGAAATTACTGTCACTGAACATCCTCAAGACCCTAGCCAAGAACATTCCTTTGTCTTGTGGTTTGATCAAGTCGGTATCGCTGATGTCTCCCTGGTGGGGGGTAAAAATGCTTCCCTGGGGGAAATGATTCAGCAATTGTTGCCCAAGGGGGTTAGGGTGCCCAATGGCTTTGCGACCACTGCCTATGCCTATCGCTATTTTGTGCGCCAGGCTGGGCTCGAAGTCAAACTGCGGCAACTGCTCTCCGATCTGGATGTGGAGGATATGACCAACCTGCGGGAACGGGGTCGCCAAGCCCGATCGCTGGTGCTGAGTACGCCCTTTCCCCCCGAACTAGAAGAAGCGATCGTTTCCGCCTATGAACAACTCTGCGATCGCTATGAAGCCGATTTAGAAACCTGTCATACCCTGCCCGAGGATCGTAAGGAATCCTGTGGACTGTACGGCCGGGATGTAGACGTAGCGGTGCGCTCCAGTGCTACCGCAGAAGACTTGCCCGATGCGAGCTTTGCGGGACAACAGGAAACCTACCTCAACGTTCACGGGGTCAGTGCCGTACTGGAAGCCTGCCACAAGTGTTTTGCCTCCATCTTTACCGATCGGGCCATTTCCTACCGCACGATTAAAGGCTTTGACCACTTTGAAGTCGCCCTCTCCGTTGGGGTGCAGAAAATGGTGCGATCTGACCTGGCAAGTTCCGGGGTAATGTTCTCCATTGACACAGAAACCGGCTTCAAGAACGCCGCTTTGATTACCGCCTCCTATGGCTTAGGGGAAAACATTGTGCAAGGTGCCGTCAACCCCGACGAATACTTTGTCTTTAAGCCCACCCTCAAGGATGGCTATCGCCCGATTCTGGAAAAACGCCTAGGCAGTAAAGAAATTAAAATGATCTACGACCTTGGCGGTTCCAAACTCACCAAGAACGTCTCCGTGGCCAACAGTGAACGCAATAAGTTCGCCCTCACGGATGAGGAAGTGCTACTGCTAGCTCAGTGGACTTGCGTCATTGAAGATCACTACTCTGCAGTGCGGGGTACCTATACCCCCATGGACATTGAGTGGGCGAAGGATGGTCTAACGGATCAGTTGTACATTGTCCAAGCGCGTCCTGAAACGGTGCAGTCCCAGAAGTCCAATAATGTGCTGCGGAACTATGTCCTCAACGCGGATCCGAGTAATACGCCTGTCCTGACAGAAGGTCGAGCCGTCGGTGAAATGATTGGCCAGGGGTCTGCCCGCGTCATTTTGGATGTTCACCGCATTGATGAGTTCCAACCCGGAGAAGTGCTGGTCACCAATAAAACGGATCCTGATTGGGAACCGATTATGAAAAGGGCCAAAGCGATCGTCACCAACCAGGGTGGACGCACCTGCCACGCTGCCATTATTGCCAGAGAAATGGGCATTCCAGCGATCGTTGGCTGTAGCAACGCCACCGGCAGCATCAAGAGTGGCACCGCCGTCACCGTATGTTGCGCCGAAGGCGATCAGGGCAAAGTCTACGAAGGCTTACTGGACTTTGAAGTACAGGAAACCCCCTTGGATAATCTGCCTCATACCCGCACCAAAATCATGATGAACGTGGGCAACCCCGAAGAAGCCTTCAAACTAGCTTCCGTCCCCTGCGATGGCGTGGGACTCGCACGGCTAGAGTTCATCATTGCCAATCACATCAAAGCTCACCCCCTAGCATTGATGAATTGGGCAAACCTAACCGATACCCAAGCCAAATTTGAAATCGGGCAACTCACCAGCGAATATGAAAACAAAGCGGACTTCTTTGTGGACAAACTGGCCCAAGGGATGGGTAAAATTGCCGCCGCCTTTTATCCCAATCCCGTGATTGTGCGGATGTCCGACTTCAAGAGCAACGAATACGCCAACCTGCTCGGTGGTCGAGAATTTGAACCCAAGGAAGAAAACCCCATGATTGGCTGGCGGGGCGCTTCTCGCTACTACGATCCCAACTACCGGGAAGCCTATGGACTAGAGTGTAAAGCCATGAAGCGCGTCCGGGACGATATGGGCTTAACCAACGTGATTCCCATGATTCCCTTCTGCCGTACCCCTGAGGAAGGGCGCAAAGTTCTGGCAGAAATGGAAAAACACGGCCTCAAACGGGGTGAAAATGGCCTGCAAGTCTACGTGATGTGCGAACTGCCCAGCAACGTCATCTTTGCCGATGAGTTCAGTCAAGTCTTTGATGGTTTCTCCATTGGTTCAAACGATCTTACCCAACTGACCCTCGGGCTCGATCGGGATTCCGCCCTCGTTGCCCACATCTTTGACGAACGCAACGAAGCGGTGAAACGGATGGTCAAATTAGCGATTCTGTCCGCCAAGAAATACGGTCGTAAGATCGGCATCTGCGGTCAAGCGCCCAGCGACTATCCCGAATTTGCTCGCTTCTTGGTGGAACTGGGGATTGATTCCATGAGTTTGAACCCTGACTCTGTGCTCAAGACGATCCTCGATATTGCTCAAGTGGAGCAGGCCAACGGAGCCATGGATACGATCACCCAAGTGGCTTGGAATGGTTAATCAGTAAGGCGTGAAGGAATCCTCGATTCATTGTGGCGGGCGGCACATCCCCCGCTGCAATGCCTATCCTAACGTAGGAATGGGAACCCAGTTATAAAAACTAGTTGGAGTGATCGAGGTGCCTGAGTGTTTAATTTTGAGTTTTAGGTTTTGAGTGGATTGTTTCGTGAGGAGTGAGGATTTAGTGAGGAGTGTAAAAGTGAGGAGTGCAGGAGCGATCGTTCCTCAACGCTAAAACTCAAGATACGATCGCTAATATCGCTAATATTAGGTAGGGTAGGTCAGCATTTGCCCTACCTTTTTTGTGCGTAAAGTTGGCCTGCACAGCAGGTTTGCAAAGTGGGCTTCGGGAGTGGACTGCGAGTCATTCACCAATTCTGCTACTCTGTGCCGCACTCTTCCGCCTGAAGTTGGTCGTCCGGCTTTCTGCAGGGATCTCCGAAGTATTGTAAAATTTTAAGAAGATTGTTAAGAAATTCTATCAACCTTGCCTTTATGTCTCTCCCCATCCGGAACGTTGCCATCATAGCCCACGTCGATCACGGCAAAACAACCCTTGTAGATGCCTTACTCAAACAGTCTGGGGTGTTCCGAGAAGGAGAAGCGGTTCCCGACTGTGTCATGGATTCCAATGACCTAGAGCGAGAACGGGGCATTACCATCCTTTCCAAAAATACAGCGGTACGCTACAAAGATACGCTGATTAATATTGTCGATACTCCTGGTCACGCAGACTTTGGCGGCGAAGTGGAGCGGGTCTTGGGCATGGTAGACGGCTGCATCCTGATTGTGGATGCCAATGAAGGCCCTATGCCCCAGACTCGCTTTGTCTTGAAAAAAGCGTTAGAAAAAGGGCTACGTCCCATCGTGGTGGTCAACAAAATCGATCGTCCTCAAGCAGACCCCCACGGTGCGATCGATAAGGTTTTAGACCTGTTTTTGGAACTGGGAGCCGACGACGATCAGTGTGAGTTCCCCTATCTATTTGCGTCCGGTATTCAGGGCTATGCCAAGGATGCCCTGGAAGATGAAGGTAAAGATATGCAGCCCCTGTTTGAAGGGATTTTGCACCATGTACCGCCGCCGGTTGGTGATCCCGAAAAACCCCTGCAATTGCAAGTCACCACCCTGGACTATTCTGAATATCTCGGTCGGATCGTCATTGGCCGCATTCATAATGGCACTCTTCGGGCAGGGCAGCAGGCCGCTTTGGTCAAAGAAGATGGCAGCCTGGTGAAAAGTAAAATCTCCAAACTCCTCGGCTTTGATGGGCTGAGACGGATTGAAGTGGAACAGGCCAGTGCTGGGGAAATTGTGGCGGTAGCGGGCTTCGCCGATGCCAACATTGGGGAAACCATTACCTGCCCCAACGAGCCTCAAGCCCTACCCCTCATTAAAGTGGATGAACCCACCCTGCAAATGACCTTTTCCGTGAACGACTCTCCCTTTGCCGGTCGAGAAGGTCAATTTGTCACCTCCCGTCAAATCCGCGATCGTTTCATGCGAGAACTGGAAACCAACGTCGCGCTGCGGGTGGAAGAAGGAGATTCTCCAGATAAGTTTTTAGTATCTGGTCGAGGCGAATTACACTTAGGCATTTTAATTGAAACCATGCGCCGGGAAGGCTATGAGTTCCAGGTCTCTCAGCCTCAGGTTATTTATCGAGAAGTGAATGGTCAGCCCTGTGAGCCTTATGAACTCTTGGTTTTAGACGTACCCGAAGATGCGGTGGGTGGCTGTATTGAACGGATTGGCCAGCGCAAGGGCGAAATGCAAAACATGATGACGGGCAGCAATGGCCGCAGTCAGCTTGAATTTGTGATTCCTGCTCGGGGTTTAATCGGCTTCCGGGGTGAATTTATGCGCCTGACCCGTGGCGAAGGCTTAATGAGTCATAGCTTTTTAGAATATCGTCCGCTTTGCGGTGAGGTGGAAACCCGTCGTAATGGCGTACTCATTGCCTTTGAGGAAGGGGTTTCTACCTTTTATGCCATGAAAAATGCCGAAGATCGGGGAGTCTTCTTTATCCATCCGGGGACCAAGGTGTATAAGGGCATGGTCATTGGTGAGCATAATCGTCCCCAGGATTTGGAACTGAATGTCTGTAAAACCAAGCAATTGACCAACCATCGCTCTGCAACGGGGGATGAACTGGTGCAACTGCAAACGCCAGTGGAAATGGGCTTAGAACGGGCTTTAGAGTACATTGGTTCCGATGAATTGCTGGAGGTTACCCCAGAGTCTATTCGCCTGCGTAAGATCTCGAACAAGAAACTGGCGAAACAACGCTAAGGTCTGTGATCAGGGCTTTCCACTGAAAGTGGAAAAATTTAATGGAAGAGTGCGGCGCTCTGCGCCGCACTCTTCCGCCTTAAGTTGGTCACCCTCTTTTTAAGTGAGATCTCTTTGAGCGGGATCAGAAGAGGGCTGATCCAGTCGTTATCATCTCTTTACGCTATGTATCCCCCCCTTGATCCAGTTATTTTTGAAATTGGCCCCTTATCCTTGCGCTGGTATGGGTTATTGATGGTTACGGCGATTTTTGTCGGCGCTACGATCGCTAGTCAGGAACTGGAGCGACGGGGTCAAGATGGGAATGATCTCTGGGATATGTTGGTGTGGGTGCTGATCCCGGCTTTGATAGGGGCACGCCTTTACTATGTGTTCATTCAGTCTCCCCGCAATGATCTGGGCATTGGTTATTACCTCAGCCATCCCCTCAGTATTTTCCAGATTTGGAGTGGTGGAATCCATATTTTTGGGGCGTTTATTTTCGGGAGTGTGGCTATTTGGTTGTACACCAAAATTCGCAAGTTACCCCTATGGACTTTTTTGGATGGCATTGCCCTCGGACTTCCCATCGCCCAAGCGATCGGCCGGTGGGGAAATTTTATTAACCAAGAATTATATGGGCCCCCAACGTCCTTGCCCTGGGGTTTACGCATTGATTCCCTGCATCGAATTGCACCTTATAACAATCTCAGCCTCTATCCTGAATCCGTAAGATTTCATCCCCTATTCCTTTATGAATCCCTGTGGAATTTCCTGGGTTTCTGTCTCATTTTCTGGATTTCTCGGCGCTTTTTCCAACAGTTAAAACCCGGCGATTTAACCTTACTTTATTTAATTTGGTATCCCCTCGGCCGCTTTTTCCTCGAATTCCTCCGCACTGATTCCTGGTTTTTTGCCGGTACCCCCTTCAATGTTGTGCATATTTTGTCCGCTTTTAGCATCATCCTAGCGATCGTTGCTCTACGGGTTCGCCATTCTCTCGCTTCAGAACGATCGGAATAAAAGCGAAAAAATTTAAGGGAAGAGTGCGATCCCGTAGGGTGCTTATTCAATAATTCTCAACAAATCCCTGCGTTACGCTGCCGCTAAACTTACAGGATTTAGCCAATCCCCCTGGTAATCACTTAGAAGCTCTTTTAGGCGATCGAAGTGGACAGTATAGTATCCGTATCACCAAACAATGCGTTAGAAAATACTAAGCCGTTAAGCGATCGTCTTAACCCGACTTTAACTCCAAATTCAAGTCCTTGAAAGCCAAAACCCTACTCTTCTAATCCCAAAGCCTTGAGTCGGTTTTCTAATTCCTGTAATCGTTGCTCTGCTTGCAAACGCGCCTCTCGCTCTTGGATCACTTCCTGTTCCGCCCGCAGACCGCGTTCCCGTTCTTGAGCCGTTTCTTGCTCCGCCATAAAGCGACGTTGCCGTTCCTCTTCCGTTTCTTGCTCCGCCATAAAGCGACGTTGCCGTTCTTGAGCCGTTTCCCATTGGGAAAGAATGCGTTGTTCCCGTTCCTGTTGCCGTAACTCTCGATCGCTCACATACCGATCGCCATCCTGGGTGTACCAATAGAGCCATTCCCGTTCCCATCCGCCATAACTATTGGTTTCACACCCCAGTCCTAAACCAATTTCCGGCATCCAGACGGGGTTTCCCGCTTGGCGTTGATAAACCCCGTTCACCTGTTTATACACTTCTAAAGACGATCGTTGGGCAAATTTCCGCCCCGTGCCTGCTTTGATGTTATAAATGCCATAGTAAAGAATGCCTAGATCCTGATAGTCTTCTAACTTTGTTTCATACTCTCCGTTGTAGGTCTGAGACACGACTTCCAAGGCAAAAATGGGGACAATATTTTCCTCTTCCCACAGAACATAACTAAGTCGCCCATTGACACCCTTAAAGCGAGGAACTCCAATAGACAGGAACGCATCAGGAACGATGGCCGGGCGATCGGGGTGATAGTAAATCCCCATATCCACGGCAAAAAACCAATCAGAACGATCGTCCCAAATCCGTTGTAACACCGCTTTGAGCAGTTGGGGAATATCATCTTGAAGTTGATTGTCCACGGGGGTTTCGTCAGAACCGGGTAACTCCGCTGCGGTAGGTAAGCGACGGGAGGGATAGGCTAAGGTCATGGCGGATCACCTGTAGCAAGTTTGTTCCATGATAGCAGTTTACTGAGTGGTGGATTGGTCGGCTGTTCATTCTATTATCGTCAGCTATGCTTAAGTGCGATCCTGTAGGATTCCCATTCAATAATTCTCAATAAATCCCTGCGTTACGCTAATAGCTAAGACACGCTACGGTTGATGAGAACGATCGACCCACAGCAAAAGAAACAAAACCCAATCAGAACCGTTGATGACGTTGACCATGTGCCCTAAAGGCTACTGGAATCTAAACTTTGAGCTTCTTCAGGCGTTTTCGGAAGATGCAGACCACATTCCTGTTTTAGACCCTGAAAACGAGTATCTCGTTCATCTTCATCGGAGGCCATCAGCGGGCGACTAGAGTGCCAATCTCCAACGGTAACATAGCCTTTATCAAAGTAGGGATGATAGGGCAAATCATAGGTGATGAGGTAGTCGTAAATATCTTTGGAATTCCAGTTTAAAATGGGCAGAATTTTGTACAAGCGACCATCAAAATTCACCCGATCTAAGGTTTGGCGAAAGCGAGTTTGATCCCGGCGCAACCCACTTAACCATGCGGTAGCCCCTAACTCTTGTAAAGCCCGTTGCATCGGTTCAACTTTCCGCAGTTGATCGTAACGGTTGAGCGCTTCTAGATCCGCCTCCTCCCAGAGACGACCATAGAGCGCTTCCATCCGGGCTGGGCTAATGGGGGATTGGTAGACTTTTAAGTTGAGGTTCAAGCGTTGGCTCAGATCTTCGGCAAAGGTATAGGTTTCGGCAGGCAAATAGCCCGTATCGATCCAGACCACCGGAATGTGAGGAATCACCTGGGTTACAACGTGTAGCATCACCGCAGACTGAATGCCAAAGCTGGTACTAAGGATTAACCCCTCTCCAAAGGTGTTCGCTCCCCATTCCACTAGGGCACTTGCGCTGAACTGCGCCACCTCCGGGTTAATCTCTGCTAAATTCAGCAACTGACGATCGCTAGAAGGCTCCCTAACTTGGGTTGCCCCATCGATTTGCAGCGAAGATGATGAAGTCACAAATAACTCTAACCCCTATATTGCAACGAACGACTCTCGTCGATAAGCTCCTTTGCGCTTCAGTCGATCCAGGACGAATGCAAGACCCATTGCGAACGAAATTTAACGTATTTTGCTCTTAAAGATACCAGATCTCAGCTTTTCTTAGGTATCCGTGCCGAGAGAACTTAGATCCGATCAACCGTTAGAAACCGGGGGGATTCACCTCAAAAGCTCCCAATGCAGGGTTTGCAGGTCAACCTGGAGAATCTTTCGAGGTTCCCTAAGATTTGTTAGAATTTGCCAGATCGATCAACTTCAGACGGATAATGGGAAGTGCGTTCTCGCGTTCCGGTTGCTCGGTTCGTCTCCTAGAGCGATCGTCTACTAACCTATACTTATCTAGACTGAGGCGTTATTCTATGCTGTCTGATCTGCAAACTCAAAAAATTATTAAGTTCTTTAGCATGTATGACACCAACTGTGATGGTTTTCTGGTGTCAGAGGATTTTCAAAATATTGTTAAAAAGCTGGCTGATCTTAAAAATCTAGGCATTCGTTCAGGGAAATATATTGCCTTAAAAGATCGCTTTAGCCGAGCCTGGAAAGCTCTAGAAGCCCACGCTGATCTCAATCATGATCATAAAATTTCCCTCAAGGAATGGCTCTCCTATTACCAGACGGTCTTAGCGGATGAAGCAAAATATCAAGAGGAACTGCATACCCTCATGGATCTTGTTTTTGAGGTCTTTGATGAAAATGGCGATGGCAAAATCTGCCAAGCAGAATGGGAGCACCTGTTCAGTATTTATAATATTTGCCCAATTTATGCCTCTGATATCTTCCAAAAATTAGATAAAAATCAAGATGGCTTCCTCGATCGTTCTGAAGTCATGGATTTGATTTATCATTTCTTCTATAGTAATGATCCTCAAGATTTAGCGAATCGAATGTTTGGCCCCTATTAAAGCTTAGGTTTAAGGCTGGGTTCTTCTCTAGTCAGGAAATCGTGATGGTTCAACCCACAGATCAACCGTTGTTTAGTGATTGGTTTAAGTGTTATGAGTTTGCTCAAAGACCGGGACTATACTCTGATTTTGGACAAAAGTGGCAGTATGTCCAAGCGAGATCAAGCGGGGGGTAAATCCCGTTGGCAAGCGGCGGAGGAGTCTACTTTAGCCCTAGCCCGCAAGTGTGAACAGTTTGACCCCGATGGCTTAACGGTGTATACCTTTTCCAGTCGCTTTAAGCGGTATGAAAATGTAACGTCGGATAAGGTCGAACAAATTTTTCTCGAGAATGATCCCATTGGTACAACCAATTTAGCTTCAGTGCTAGAAGATGCCTTTCGGGATTACTTTGAACGCAAAACCGCTGGACAAACCAAAGCCAATGGTGAAACCATTCTTGTTATTACGGATGGAGAACCAGACGATCGTCGTCCAGTAATTGAATCCATTATTAACGCTTCTAAGAAAATGGATCGAGATGAAGAACTTGCGGTCTCGTTCATTCAAGTGGGTAACGATACTTCCGCCACAGAATTTCTGAAAGCCTTAGATAATCAGCTCATGAAAGTTGGGGCCAAGTTCGATATTGTCGATACCTTGACCATGGATGAAATGTCTGAAATGAGCTTGGCAGAAGTCCTCATGAAAGCGATCGATGATTAAGTTGGTCGCCTAGAGCAGAATCATCCGTCAGCGGATCAAGCCACTGACGGCGAGGGAGTGTGATGCTTGGCGTTGCTCCCTCGTTAGATTTTTTCGCTGGGCGCGGCCAGCTTAGAGGAGCATAGAATCACGGAGGTTTAAGAGAGCAAATGGGCAACATTGAGGACTTATTAGCCAGCATTAAAGCAGACAAG
>JBEAPM010000082.1:0-8818 GCA_041164445.1 Cyanobacteriota bacterium | reverse complement strand
GAGTGTATCGATTCCCGTCCGCATGGATGATGGAACCCTCCAAGTTTTTCCGGGCTATCGGGTGCGCTACGACGATACCCGTGGACCAACAAAAGGTGGGGTGCGGTTCCATCCCCAAGTGAATTTAGATGAAGTTCAGTCCCTTGCGTTTTGGATGACTTTTAAGTGTGCGGCGTTGAACTTACCCTATGGCGGTGGCAAAGGGGGAATTACCGTGAATCCTAAGCTGCTTTCTCCCATGGAGTTAGAGCGTCTGAGTCGGGGCTACATCGATGCGATCGCTGATTTTATTGGGCCAAATGTGGATATTCTGGCACCGGATGTATACACGAACCCTCGCATCATGAGCTGGATGATGGATCAGTACAGCATTATCCGTCGTCAGTTTAGTCCAGGGGTGGTGACCGGGAAGCCCTTGGCGGTGGGTGGCAGTCACGGACGGGATATTGCTACGGGACAAGGGGCTTTCTTTGTCATTGAAACAGTGATGGCCAATCACGGCCGATCGCCCCAGGAGACAACGGTAGCCGTGCAGGGGTTTGGCAATGCGGGATCGGTGGTGGCCATGCTGTTGGCGAAGGCCGGGTATCGAGTAGTGGCGGTGAGTGACTCCCACGGGGGGATCTATGCGAAACAAGGAATCGATGTGCCCAGTGTTCACCGCTTCAAGCAGGAGCATAAAGGCATTCAAGCGGTCTATTGCGAAAGTACAGTTTGCAACATTGTGGAGCATGAAATTCTGAGCAATGAGGATTTACTGAACCTCAAGGTCGATATTTTGGTACCGGCGGCCATGGAAAATCAAATTACGGCGGAGAATGCCGATCGGATTCAGGCTGACTATATTTTTGAAGTGGCAAACGGGCCTATTTCTGTCGCGGCGGACGACATTCTGGATGCCAAGGGGGTTCAGATCTACCCGGATGTTTTGGTGAATGCGGGGGGAGTGACGGTGAGTTATTTTGAATGGGTACAAAACCGCAGTGGCTTGTATTGGTCAGAACAGGCAGTAGAAGATCAATTACGAACCAAAATGGTGCAAGAAACCCAATCGATCGAAGCCGTCGCTAAAACCTACCAAGTCTCCCTACGCACCGCCGCTTATATTCATGCCTTAAATCGCATTGGTGAAACGATCGAAGCGAAAGGTAGTAGTCGTTATTTCCAAACAGCCCAAACGACTTCCGCTTCGGCATAAGGAGAACCGCGAAAAAGGGCAAAACTGGTTCCACTTTCTAGTCCGTAGGGATTGTGGCGATCGGCTTCGCCGATCGCCACAATGAATTTGCTGCGGTGCCCTGAGGACGCACCCCTCTCATCCAGTAGCAATAAAATAGCTATGAGGTGATAGCTTTAGCCCCGGATTGTTTTTGGCAAGTATCTTACTCTGGTTATGCAACGATTTGAGCTTTAAGGGATGATTTGCTCTAAGATTTTAAGAAATTGCCGAAGCGAATAGCCCCGTATCTTAGCAGTTTCAATCTTTTTTAGGCTACCAACTTAAGGCGGAAGAGTGCGGCGCTTCGCGCCGCACTCTTCCATTAAATTTTTCTGCTTTCAATGGAAAGCCCTTTTTTAATCTTTTCAATTTTTCACTAAAGGCCCCCAGCTATGCCTTCTTATTTCCCTGTGCCCTCGTCCCTTTGCTGGATCATCTGCCTTGCGGTTGGCTTACTGAGTTGTCATTCCCCTGAGGAGCAGCCTCCCGTTACACTCTCTCCCTCTCCAAGTGGGCCGCAGACGGCATCGGTTCAGAGCCTAGAGGACGAGCCTTTACAAGTTTCAGAAGTGCTACCGGACTTTTTGCCCGCTCGTCAAGCCTGGCCGTTGGTCTATGTTCTCAAAACCCGATCGGTTCCCTATTGGCAACGTATGGAACGATCGGCGCTGGAATGGGGAAAAGCGTTAGGGATTCAACTGACAGTACTCGGGGCAGATCAGCCCCAAACCACTGAATTTGTGGAGGATCAAATTCTTCTGATCGATCAACAGCTCACGGAGGGCTCCCTGAAGGGATTAATTTTGGGCCCGGCGGATTCTGTGCAACTGGTTCCCATTGTGGAAAAAGCAGTGGCTCAGGGGATTCCCGTGATTACGGTGGATACGCCACTGAATACGGATGCCCCCATCAGTTTTGTGGGGTTTGATAATCGAGGAGCCTGTCAAGCCATCGGGACTTGGGTGGTGGAACAACTGGGGGAAGTGGGTCAGGTGCTCATCTTGGAGGGATCCCAACACCACGACAATGCTCTGGAACGTTCCCAAGGATTTTTAGCGGGGTTACAAACGGGGCAAGAGATTATTGTCCTCGATAGCCAACCGGCAGATTGGGACTATGACACGGCTCGGAAGATGACCGAAACCTGGTTAGACCAATATCCCCAAGTGGATGCGATCGTTGCGGCGAATGATGACATGGCCCTAGGGGCGATCGCAGCCCTCAAGGCGGCTAACCGAAAGAAGGTTTTAGTGACAGGCTTTGATGGCTCGCAAGCAGGCTTAGAGGCGATCGCGGCGGGGGATCTCAGCGCTACCATTGATCAATCCCCCGAAGCCCAGGTGCAATTGGCCTTAAAATTAATGATTACCTATCTCGAAGCTCCCCAACCGCTGCCCAGTGAGGTATTAATTAAAAGTACTCAAGTAATCAGTCGCACTACCCTACTGTCGCCGCCCCATGCCAGAGCGTTCCCCATTTTCTCCTTCCCTTACACGTCAACTCACCCGTCGGGTGCTGGGGTTAAGCCTCATTGGAGTTCTCGGACTAAGTAGCACCGTGTTTTTAAGTGCTGTGGTTACGGTGCAACAGGTTCATCGACGCTTACAGCAGGCCAGCTTAACCACGGTGCGAACCCTCGACCCTATTTTTCTCAATCTCACGAGCGATCTTCTGGCCACGGCAGGAGCTCTGTCCACCAGTCAAGATCTAGACCATAACCTGCGGCAATTGCGCTCTCGTCACCGTAATCTCCTGGAAGTGCAATGGTTAGATCTACAGGGCAATCTCCTAGCCAGTACAGGACGATCGTCCTCTCGCTTAGTCCCCTTGACACTGGATCCAGAGGCTAAAAGCATCCTCACTCAAAAGCAAAAAACAATCCACATCAGTCCTCTGCGCTTTCAAGGGGTTCCTCCCTTTGTGGATGTGGCCACCCTAACCCGCAATGCCTTGGGCATTCAATCGGGTTTTGTACTGGTGCGGGTAGATTTAACGGAACTCTGGCGGCAAACCTTAGAGCAACAGGTGGGGAAAGAGGGCTATGTATACATTTTGGACGAATCCGGCCAAATCCTGGCCACCCAACGCCTGCAATGGTTAGGGCAGCGAGTCACTCCCCCCACCCTAGGGCCAAATACCCAGATTGATCTACGGCGCAATTTAGATGGGGTACCGGTATTGGCGGTACAGGAAAAACTACAGTTGGTACCCTGGTATGCCGTGGTAGAGCAACCCCTCTTAGCCATTCTCACCCCGGTTTTAATCTGGGGAGGGGTCGCGGGGGCACTCCTGTTGCTGGGCATTGTGGTGATGGGAACGATCGTTCATTTTATCCAAAATCGTATTGTTCAGCCCCTGCGCTCCCTCAGTGAGGGGGTAACCCGTCTAGAGCAGGGAGAGTTAAGGCTCTTGGAAGCCATGCCAGGGGCTTATCCGACGGATGAACTAGGTCATTTAGGCCTCGCCTTTAACCGCATGGTATGCCAATTACAACAGGCTTTTACCACCCTAGAAAAACGGGTGGAGGATCGCACCGCAGAACTGGCTAAAACGAATCAAAGTCTGGCCAACGAAGTCGTTCAACATCAACAAACCGCCGCTTCTTTACTGAAGAGTGAGGCGCAATTTCGCCAAACCTTTGACTTAGCTCCCATTGGTATTGCCCTCATCAGTTTGCAAGGGGAATTTTTTCTGATTAATCGTTCCCTTTCTCAACTGTTAGGACGATCGTCAACCACCCTCCAAGACCTATCCTGGAAGACAATTCTAGCCCCTAAAGATGTCCAAACAGTGGTGGATCTAGCGAGGTCTCTCTTATCAGAAAAGGAAAGCACCCTCCAGCCTGACGGACTGCAAAATAATCTAGACATTTGCTATCAAACGACCCAGGGAGATTGGCGCTACGGTGTCCTCAGTTTGACCTTAATCCGGGATCCCAGTCAGGATGATCAACCCTCCCACTTTATTGCTCAAATTATAGATGTCACAGAGCATAAGCGAGTTCAGGATCAACTGCGCTATGATGCGCTTCATGATGCCCTCACAGGGTTAGCAAACCGCCGTTTCTTCATTGAGTTGGTGGATCATAGTCTGAAACGGCTGCATCGCCATGCCAATTATTGTTTTGCCATCCTTTTTCTCGATCTCGATCGCTTTAAAACCATTAACGATAGTCTAGGCCACCAGACCGGTGATCAACTGTTGAAAACCGTCGCACAACGCCTACAGGGATGTGTGCGGGACGAGGATACGGTAGCGCGGTTGGGGGGAGATGAATTTACCATTCTCCTGGAACAAACCCTAGACGATACACAGATTATGGTGGTGGTTCAACGCATTCTCAATGCCTTTCAACTCCCCTTTCATCTAGAGCGAGAATCGATCACAGTAGGAACCAGTATCGGTATTGTGGCTGCCACCCCGTACTACCAAAATGCCCTGGAATTGCTGCGAGATGCAGATATTGCCATGTATCGGGCCAAGCAACACCCCACCGCATCCTATGCCATTTTTTATTCCGGGATGCATGACGAAGCCGTCAAACGCCTCAAGCTGGAAAAAGAGATCCGTCAGGGGCTACATCATCGAGAATTTTTACTCCACTATCAACCCATCATTCATCTCGAAACGGGTTTTATCACAGGGCTAGAAGCCCTCGTGCGCTGGCAACGTCCCGATGGCTCTTTTGTTTTTCCTGGGGAGTTTATCCCCCTCGCGGAAGAAACCGGTCTCATTGTAGACATTGGGCAGCAAGTCCTAGAAGAAGCCTGTCAACAACTGCACCACTGGCAAAAGTGTTATGCTCCCTTTCAGTACAGTCCCAATGCCTCACGCCTTTGCCCCATTGAAGTCAGTGTCAATGTAACGGGTAAGCAACTCCAAGAACCTGAATTTTTTAATCACCTCGATCAGCTTCTGGAAACCTTTCAGATTGACTATGGGTTAAAGTTTGAACTAACAGAAAGTATGCTCATGGGTAATCATTTGGCGGATAATCTTCACCAACTTCGCCGTCGCAATATTAAGCTGAGTATTGATGATTTTGGTACAGGCTATTCTTCCCTCCGTTATTTACACAATTTTCCGGTCAATAGTCTCAAAATTGATCAGGTTTTTGTCAACCAAATGCATGGGAACCGTTCAGATCAAAATCATTCCTCCGGCTCTGAATCTCGGAGCAGTTTAGAAATTGTCCGAGCTGTCATTAGTTTGGCTCACACCTTTGAGATGGATCTTGTGGCGGAGGGCATAGAAACACCAGAACAAGCCGATCATTTGTACCGCTTAGGATGCGAGTTTGGCCAGGGCTTTTACTTTGCTAAACCCTTAAGTTCTGAAGGGGTTGAACGGCTCCTGGAAAGCGATCGTTGTTTTTTGAACCATCGACAACAGCAATCTGCCTAAGCTATCTATTCTCGCCCCACACCCCCAAAAAACTTTAAAGTCACGCAATGTCAAGGCTTTCGTTCCTTGAGTACAGACTTAATGAAAAGAGCCGAGCCTCTTCGCCCATCCCTTAGAATACACGCACTCATTTTTGCTCCATTTTGCGCTAGGAGATCCCCGTGTTCTCCGTGGAACCAGAACAACCGGGAGAGTTGGGCCCAGCCCCTCTCCCGGTTTAAGTTAAAACCTGGCCCATGATCCTGTCCTCTCTTCATCCCCAAGGGAAGCCTCCATGACTCCTCCTCCAATTTCTGAAGAAGTTGCCATCCGAATCGGATTGGCGGCAAGAGCCTTACCAGATGTTTCCGTCGGTCAATTGATTGCAGCCTTACAGAACAATTTAGGGGCTCACATTACGGAAGAATCTCTGAGCCGAATTACCGTCACACACTTAAAGCGGGCCTTTGGCACCATCTATGAAGTGGATGACGAATGGGAAGGCGAAGATGCCAACAATCAAGACATCACCACTTTTAAGGACGCTGTGCGCATCCTTTGGGGGGAAGACCTCTCCAACGACGAGCCCAATCTAACGATCGATGCCTCTGCAGCGGCGGATCTGCCTCATTCAATTCGGGTTGCGGTGGCTTCTAACACCGCAGAACAACTTGATGGGCACTTTGGGTCTTGTCAGCGCTATTTGATCTATCAACTCACGGCGGACACCCTTCATCTCATTGATGTTCGTTCAGCAGCAGAGGCTAGCCTCAGTGAGAGTAAAAACGAATTTCGAGTGAATTTAATTCGAGATTGCCCCGTACTTTACGTTGTGTCCATTGGGGGCCCCGCCGCCGCCAAAGTGATCCAGGCGAATATTTATCCCCTGAAAGTGGAATCCGGTGGCCCAGCTCGTAGCGTACTCGCCAATTTACAACAGGCGATCGCAACCTCTCCTCCCCCTTGGTTAGCCAAAATTCTCGGTATTCAAGCCCAACAACGGCTGAAAAATTATCAACTCGTTTAGGGGGCTACCCACTTAAGGCGGACGAGTGTGTCCGCACTTGTCCATTCAACTTTTGCGCTTTCAGTGAAAAGCCGTTTAGCCCCTCCGTTATACAGCTAGGGGCTGAAACAAGCATAGGGATTGCATCCTAACTAATGACAGACCCTAGGAACCGCACAGGAAGGACTGAACCATGAACAGGCAGAAAGTTCAAGACATTCAAACCATTACAGGACTCACACCAACTCATTTTGCCGATTTAATTCGCGTTGCCCAACTCATTTATGATCCAGGGGGTGGCGTGTCCGGCAGAGTGTTACAGGTCAACTGGATGGATTTTGAAATTCCTGAAGCCGTAGCTCAAGATTTACGATCGCTGGGGCGTAAATATCGCTATGAATCTCCCCATGTCGATTTAGATTTAGTGTGGGAAGCGCTCACGCCAGAAACTCGCAGTTGGTTTATTGCCAACCGCAATCATCTCTGGAAAATTGAAGAAGCCTTTCCAGCTTTAGATGAAGATTAATGGCTTTCCACCTTAAGTTGGTCGCTAGTTGAATAGACGGATTGATGGCCGCCCTTAGGGAACAGCAACGGCCCCCAATAAACGCTTCATCACCGTTGTTGCCCGACGACCTCCCGCCGCAATGACCCGATGGTTCAGAACGTGGGGGGCAAGAAGCTTGACATCATCGGGTAGAACATAATCTCGACCGTCTAAAAAGGCATAGGCCTGGGTGGTGCGGTGGAGGGCAACAGTCCCCCTAGGGCTAGCCCCTAAGACTAATTCTTCAGTTTCACGGGTAGCTCGAACCAAATTTAAAATGTACTGTTGAACCGGTTCCTCAACCCGCACGGCAGCGCATTCATCACAGAGGGATTCAACTTCCGCCAGGGAGATACAGGGTTCCAGGGTTTCAAAGGTTTTACCCACCTGTAGGCGCTTTAACATTTGCATCTCTTCCGCTTCACTGGGATAGCCTAAGCTCAAAGAGAGGATGAACCGATCCATTTGCGCTTCCGGTAAGGGAAAGGTGCCCTGATATTCAACGGGGTTTTGCGTGGCAATCACAAAAAAGGGTTGGGGGACGGGGCGAGAGACACCATCAGTGGTGACCTGATGTTCTTCCATCACCTCCAAGAGGGCCGATTGGGTTCGGGGAGTGGCCCGATTCACTTCATCCGCTAAAACCACATTGGCAAAGATAGGGCCAGACAAAAATTCAAATTGCCGAGATTGGGGATTCCAAACATTGGTTCCCGTGATGTCACTGGGTAAGAGATCCGGCGTACATTGCACCCGCTGAAACTGCCCCGCGATCGAGCGGGCGAGGGATTTAGCTAAGAGGGTTTTTCCGACCCCCGGCACATCTTCGAGGAGAGCATGGCCTTTGGCCAACAGGGCAACGAGAACCAGTCGAATTGCCTCCTCTTTACCTACGATCGTTTGGGAAAGGTTATCAAGTAAACGCTGAATCGGCTCTCTCATAGTTCTCTGGGGTTAAACAGCTTGCCAAAATAGGGGTTGGATGAATTGGGGTGGGCGACGTAACTACCCACAATTCCTATTTTTGTGTGGGTACTCGGGAAAAATTTTGAATTTTTCGAGGTGCCCTAAACGTATTGTAAAAGGTCGATGGGCGGAACATCCGGAAATCTTGAGGTAGGATAGCAGGGGACTAAATTTTAAGTTTTTTTACGATTGCCCTCTAGTGCGCTCCGTCACTGCTGAGGCAAGGTTCCCAATACCACCAGTCCCCTAGCTCGGTTGCAATGCCTCCAGTTCCTGGCTTCCTTTGCTGCCTCAGGGCCGCCCTGGATGACGTAGAACAAGGGGATCAATGGGCAGGGGATGGACTAATTTTCATTCATTTCGATGTCTTGAGGAAAGTGTATGTCTGTTGAAGAATTCTCCCCAATTTTGCAAGAATTGACCCGAAATCCGGTAGCCTTTCTGGGGGGCTTTGCCGCTGGTGTGCTGCGCCTCAATTTATCAGACGACCCGGTTAAAAGTTGGCTCAGTCAACAAGGGGTTGCACCGGAAGCGTCCCCATCCAGCAATCCAAAAACCGGCGGATCCAGCAGTGGCCCCCAATCGATCACTATTGATTAACTCCTGATCAACCGGAGTGTGTAGACCTCAATCCCTCTCCCTTTGAGCAACGTAATCCCCCGTAGGATCGGCTACTGTGTACACATAAGTCTCGTTG
>JBEAPM010000081.1:0-8263 GCA_041164445.1 Cyanobacteriota bacterium | reverse complement strand
TGCTGTAGTGGTGACTGAATAGAACGTTCACCACTTCCCTAACTTTGATTCGGATGGTTGAAACATGGTGCAGGATACCCTAAAAAAAATCGCCCACTTAATCACCCTCTATGCAGGCATTAAAATCCGAGATCAAGACTATGAGCAGTTTACTGGTAAAATCCGGGCTCGCATGAAAGTCCTCAATCTTTCCTCTTTAGAGGAATACTATCAACTGTTGCTCAAAGCGACCCAGATGAAAAATGTTTTCCTGGGCTATCAGAGTACCCCAAGTCTACAGCCTCATGAACAAGAATGGCAGAATCTATTAACGTCAATCACCATCACTGAAACTTACTTTCTACGGGACTTTAATCAATTTAGAATCTTGAAGGAGTATGTTTTACCGGAAATCATCGATCGTAAGCAACGAGAAGCACGACTGGGAACCTTACCAACCTTAAGGATTTGGAGTGCAGGGTGCTCAACCGGGGAAGAGTTATACTCGATCGCTATTTTGCTCAAAGAACTCAAATTCCCCTGGGATAAGTGGAATATCTTGTTGTTGGGAACGGACATCAATGAGACAGCCTTAGAAGTTGCGCGAAAAGGAACCTATACGAATTGGTCTTTTCGTCAGGTGAGCCCTGATCTACAACGTCAATATTTTCGGCATCGTTTTCAAACGTGGTTGATTGATCCTTCCCTGAAAAGCAAAGTTACCTTCCAGTATGCCAATTTACTTCACGATGATTTCCCTACTGCTCACAACAACTTATATAATTTTGACTTAATTGTTTGTCGCAATGTGTTCATTTACTTTGAATTTCAAGCGATCGCCCATGTGTTGCAGAAATTTTATGAGTCCCTGAACCCATTGGGCTATTTAATGACCGGTCATACGGAGTTACATGGTCAAAATCTGAAAATTTTTGCCCTGCGTAATTTCGCTGACTCCATGATCTATCAACGTCCGGATCCCTCCAGCACCGTCTTAGGTTTTCAGACCGACTCTCCCCCGTTGTCTGCCCCAAGGAAATTAGTAGAACCTGTGTCGATCCAGACCGTCAGTGACGGTGCTCCAGTTTCGGATGTATTGCATTCCTTAAACGTTCAGCTTCTGAACTTAAAAAAACTGCTGAATAGTGAAAATTATCGAGCCGTTTTAGAAACGAGCTATCAACTGATTCAGAAGTACCCAAACTGCTGTGAACTCTTTATTTTAGCAGGAGAAGCCCATGCAAACTTAGGGGAATATCAGAAAGCAAAAGCCAGTTGTTGGCGTGCCTTAGAAATTCAAGAATTTTCCATCAGTGCCTATTTATTACTCGCTCACATTGCGGAGGAAGAAGGGGATTTGGTGGAAACCAAGAAACTCTTAAAAAAGGTGATTTACTTAGATCCTAATTCCGTTCCTGCCTATTTATATCTTGCCTCAATCTATGCGAGGGAAAAAGACATGGATAAATCTAAGAAAATGAACGCCCTGGCCTTGTCTATTTTGCAGAAGCTACCCGATGAGTTGAAAAAGTCTCAATCTTATATGGGATCTTCTTGGTCAGATTTGGAAGAGCATCTATTAGTCATTAGTTAACTTGATGGGAGTTCTGTATGACTCGGCAGTCTTATTTGATCTTTGACTTAAATGGCACACTTTATGGAATTGCAGCAGACTTTGTGCAGGAAATTTTTTTCCTCCCGGCCCTCACCGATCTAGCAGACTCTGAGCCAGATGTGGCCGGTATTCTGAGTCTCCGGGGGGAAATCTTAACGGTTATTGATCTCAATACACGTCTCAGGAAACCTCATCACCCCTTTACCTTAAATCATTGTGTAATTGTGATTTATTGGCAAAATCATCGTTTAGGAATGATTGTGAGTCAGGTACATGGGGTTGAGGCGATCGAGGATGCCAAGATTTCTGATCCTATTTCAACGGGAGGAGACCCGAGAAATGGAACAGATCCTAAGAGAGACTGTCCCCTTTTGATGGGTTTAGCGCAGCATCAGGAGCAAATTATTCCCCTACTCAATCCTGAAGCATTGCTCCAAAGACGATCGCTCTCACCGGCCAACACCCAAATTCTTCTGAATTTGGAAAAAAATGGTTTGTCATCATCTCAGAAAGGGGTAGAATCCTCGCAAAAAACTCAGAATATTGCCACTGTACCGGATCTGTCTCGGGAGTTTATGGCAGACTTTACGGTTCATGAACAAACTGTCTTACGGGATCGGGCCCAAAACTTACGTCATGCTCCCGAAGGTGACAGTTCTAGTGGAATGTTACCGTTAGCCGTCGTGGGGTTAAAGGGTGAATTTTTTGGCTTGAACCTAGAGCGAATCCATGAATTTACTGAAATTCATCAAATTACCCCTATTCCCTGTTGTCCACCTCATATTGTAGGCAATATCAATTTACGAGGAGAAATTTTAACCTTAGTGGATATTAGCCATATTTTGCAATTGACAGGAGAAAGGAAAACTGAAGGTAATTCAATATCTAACAATCAACAAGCAGTGGTTGTTCGACTCGATAAATTAGTAGCAGGAATTACCGTTGATACTGTTTACGATGTTGTTTATCTCCATGCGGCAGATATTTTCCCCGTTCCTGCTGCAGTTCATGCCATGAACGAAGATTTTATTCGGGGTGTTGCGTCTTATCAGGATCAGCAAATGAGTATTTTGGACTTGTCTAAAATACTGGCTAGCGAGGCGTTAGTGGTCAATGAATCAATCTAAAGATGACCTGATTGATGACTCGCCAACCCTAAAATCCTAACAGGGTATGTGGTGTATGCCTACAGTGAACATACGAACCCCTTAGGACGACTGGAGCCAACTTCACATAACTTTAAAGGGAATTTACCAATGCTACAACAAACTCAAAGCTGGAAACTTCGTTATTGGATTTTAACGGGCTATGCCATTCCCGTTATTGCCCTACTTATCTCTGCTGTAGTCACTTATATTAATGTTCGCATTGCACGAACTAAAGTGGCAGAAGTCGATCGTACTGCAGAAATAAGTTACGATCTAGCTAATGTAGAGATTGGAGTACAGAATATGTCCCGATCAACACGGGGATACTTGCTGGATCCAAGCAATGTATCGGAGGAAAACTTTAACCAATCGATCCAGAATTATGATCAATTGTTAGAAGAAACCCAGTCCCAGATTGTCAACCCAGAGCAAAAGCAACGCTTTGAACAATTAAGGGAAGCGATTAAAGAGTTGGAAGACATTAATCGCTTACTCATTAACACCGCGAAAGAAGATGTGGCAGAGCCAGGGGGGACTAACAAACGGGCGATCGACCTCTGGAAAAAAGATGGGGGGAGGACAGAAGCGGAGACCGTCAGTAATTTATTTAGAGAAATACAGACCGCCCAAGAAGCGATCGTTGCCGAAAACCAGGCCGCTCAAAATGCATCCTTAGAAAATCTCCGGAATGTGAGCGTTGCGGCAGCGATTCTTTCCACCCTGGCCTCCAGCTTCTTTGGGCTTTGGATTGTAGGACGTACTTCCCGACAGATGAACGACTCTGCCAGTGCGATCGCCAGTTCCACTGCCGAAATTGCCGCCACTGTGGAACAACAGGAACGTACCGCCCAGCAACAGGCTGCCTCCGTGAACGAAACCACCACCACCATGGATGAACTGGGGGCCTCCTCCCGTCAGTCTGCGGAACAGGCAGCCGCAGCCGCAGCCGGTGCCAAGCAGGCCCTAGAACTCGCAGAAGGGGGCACCCGGGCCGTCGATCGCACTTTAACCGGCATGGGCACTTTACGGGAAAAAGTGGGGGCGATCGCCGATCAGATTATGCGTCTCAGTGAGCAAACCAGCCAAATTGGTAGTATTTCCGGTTTAGTGAGTGACCTTGCTAACCAGACCAATATGTTAGCCCTTAATGCGGCGGTGGAAGCTGTTCGTGCGGGTGAGCATGGCAAAGGGTTTGCCGTGGTCTCCGGTGAAATTCGCAAACTTGCGGATCAAAGCAAGAAATCCGCTGAGAAAATTAACGCCCTCGTTCAGGACATCCAAAACGCCATTAACTCCACTGTCATGGCCACCGATGAAGGGACTAAAACCGTGGAAGAAGGGGTTCGCATCGCTGAAGAAACCGCCCAAGCCTTTGTAGGAGTCACCGATGCCGTCAACAACGTGGTTTTGAATAGTCAACAAATCTCCCTTAACGTCAAACAACAGGCCGTGGCCATTCAACAGGTTGTGAGCGCCATGAACAACCTCAACGCAGCAGCCAATGAAACCGCCAATGGCATTGGCCAGGTCAAAATTGGCACCCAACGCCTAAATTCTGCTGCGGGACAGTTGCAAGGATTAGTTTAGGGTGAAAGTGTTGAGTTATGAATTGTTAGTTATGAGTTTTGAGTTAAACAACCACCAACAATCAGGGGGACTGAATGATTCAAAACTCAAAACTCAACACTCAAAATCAGGAATTTAATGCGGTTTTTCTGACCCCTAATACCTGATCGCTTCTTGTCTGTGCTGCTGGCGCTCTCCCAACCTGTAGACAGTTGTAAGCATACGATCGTTTCCATTCTAAAAGCCCGATTTGAAAATATTCCTGAATCCTTAACAGAAACCTTTGAGAATTTGGAATACTCTTCTGGCTATCCGATCGCATTCAAAACTCAAAACTTAAAACTCAAAACTCAAAACTTTCCCTAACCCCTAACCCCTAACCCCTAACCCCTAACCCCTACTCCCCAACTACCATGTGGATTGAAGACGACGAATTACGCGAAATTTTCAAAACCGCCAGTGAAGAACGCTTACAAGCGATCGATGAAGGGTTACTGCAACTGGAGCAAAATCCAGACAACCCCGATTTGATCACAGCCATTCTGCGGGAAGCCCATTCCATGAAAGGCGATAGTAATATGCTTGGAGTCAAAGAGATTGGCACGATCGCCCACGAAATGGAGCATATTCTCAAGCAGGTACAACAAAAGGAACGAACGATCGACGGTGAACTGTGCGATCGGCTTTCCCATACCCTCACGGCGATGCGGAAAATGGTGCAGGAAGCGGTGACCGGAGAACCCTGTGGAGTGACCTCTTTCCATGTGTTAGCAGAGTTAATGGGAGCAACCCCTGCTCAGCCTACCGCAAGAGCAGCAACGGAGACCCCTAGCCTAACGGATTCGGGCATTGTAGAACTGACTCACAACGTAACCCTTTTAAACCCCCTTCCCGACCATACCACTCTTAACCTTACTGGTAGTGAATACAGTGATACTTTTGTCTCATCAGAAACGATCGCTCCTCCGGCTGCTGTAACTCCTTCAGTCCCTCCGGCTCCCACGGCTGAACAACAGTCCCAAAGCACCGCTTCTTCGCCTCCCCCAGCAGCAAAAACCACCACCGCCCTTAAGCCTGCGGATGAAGCTAAAACTCCTCCTCCAGCATCCCCCAAAGCAGTTCAGCCTCATCCCGAAGCAGATCCCATCACCATTAGTGATGATTCCAACCTGCATTACAAAATTGAGACCATCCGGGTACCCACTCAAAACCTAGATGTCCTCATGACCCAAGCTGGGGAACTGACGGTGACTAAAATCCGCATTGCCCACCGCCTCACAGAAATTGAAGGGATTACCAACCTCTGGGAAGAATGGAACCGCGATTTCTTTATTAATCGGTTCTTATTTGATGAATCTCAGGGCAAAAAGGATAACGCACGGCTCTTACAAGCCTTTTACAACCGATCGGAATCGCAACTTCAACTCCTAGGCAGCTTTGCCAATCAACTCCGCAGCGCCCTCTATGAGGATATTACCCGCTTAGAAATGATCAGCAATGAGTTGGAAGAAGGCGTGAGAATTCTCCGACTTTTGCCCCTGTCCACTATGTTTAATATCTTTCCTCGCATGGTACGGGATTTGGCCCGCCAGGAAGGAAAACAGGTGGAATTGATCATCGAAGGGGGAGAAACCCGTGCCGATAAGCGCATCCTCGAAGAAATGAAAGATCCGATCATGCACATGATCCGCAATGCCATTGATCATGGGATCGAATCCCCCCAAAAACGCCGTGATCAAGGCAAGCCGGAAACCGCCACGATTAAATTAAGCGGCTATCAAACCCCTAGCAGCATCGTTATTGAAGTGGAAGATGATGGCCAGGGGCTTGATATAGATGGCATCAAGGAAACCGCTCTACGTCGTGGGGTGATTCGTCCCGATGAAATTGAAAGTCTCACGGAAAGCCAGATCCATGCCTTAATTTTACGACCCGGTTTTTCTACCCGCAGCATGGTTACGGAAATTTCTGGTCGTGGCGTGGGGCTAGATGTGCTCCGCACCAATGTGGAACGCCTCAAGGGAACGATCGAACTTGAGTCGGTTCGCTATCAAGGCTGTACGATTCGGGTGGCCCTCGGCACGACCTTAGCAACCGCTCATGTCCTGATTGTGGCGGTACGGGGACGCAACTACGCCCTGCCCGTGGAATATGTAGAAACCGCCTGTCTGGTCGATCCTCAAGAAATTTTTACCCTAGAGAGTCGCCAGACTATTTTGCACAATGAGCAACCCGTTTCCGTGGTGCCTTTGGCGCAGATCTTAGAACTGAGTGCGGAAACCAATAATGTTCCCCGTCACCATAAAGTCTCTCGCCTCTCCTGCATTATTCTCAAATCGGGCCCCGATCGCCTGGGTATTTTTGTGGATGCCCTAGTGGATGAACAGGACGTGGTTCTTAAACCCCAAAGCCAACTTTTAAAGCGTATTCGCAATGTTTCCGGGGCCACCATTCTGGGGACTGGAGAGGTCTGCATGGTGCTCAACCCTCAGGATTTAATTCAATCTATCCGCTGCAAAACCGGTGGGGGTCACCATTTAGTGCAGGGGCCTACAGAGGAAGCCAAATCCCAACGCCGTTACTCTGTCCTCCTCGTGGAAGATTCGATCGCGACCCGGACTCAGGAAAAACGGATTTTAGAGGCAGCCGGATTTGAAGTGGTCACCGCAGTAGATGGGCTAGATGGCTTTAATAAACTGCAAACCCGCAACTTTGATGCCGTGGTCTCTGACGTGCAAATGCCCAACCTGGATGGACTCGGTCTTACTGAACGGATTCGCCAACATCGGGAATATAGTGAACTCCCCGTGGTTCTGGTCACCACCTTAGCCACAGATGAAGACAAACGTCGGGGTGCAGAAGTGGGAGCCAACGCCTATATCACCAAGGGTAGCTTTACCCAAGATGTTCTCCTGGATACCCTACAACGCTTAATTTAACGGTCTTTCCACTGAAAGCGAAAAAATTGAATGAAAGAGTGTGCCGCACTCTTCCGTCTTAAGTGGGTCGCCATTTAACTCACCGATCGCTTCTCCTAACCTCCTGCCCAGCGATCGGGCAGAGCGAGTCAAGACCTGGACAAAATTGAGAAACTTAGGGGAGGTTTACCCATCGGGCTTTACCTCAGTCCCTTTGCTGGTTATACCCACCTCTTGTTGCATTCCAAGCTCTTTTCTACCATTTTTAGTCAACCGTTATTTTCCCCTTGCTTGGGGGAACTTACCCAGATCTAGTTTGGTAGCGAATTTAACTATTTCTACTTTAATCTTCAAGTGATTTACATGAATTACAGTTTGAAATGATTATTTTAGAGTATCTTAATGCTTGATCCCCTACTGCTTTCAGCCTAGTTTAAGCAAATTTAAAATTAGTGCAGAAAGACTTTAATCAATATAAATTTTGTTTACGGCCTAAATGAAAGGAACTTGAGAATCATAAAGTTTTTTAAACTACGTTTATTTTTATTGCATGACCTTTACCGTTGTCCCGAGAAACAGTAAATTTGAGAGGGTTAGATTCAAGTCATCTTTCTTGATCTCTCTGTATTCAAAACTACTTTTTCTTCTTTTTGATGCTGATCCGGTTCTAGCCGTTCTCTGGTTAGCGCCACCCCCACTATAAAACTCTTCTTAACTATTCGGTGATTATCATGTTTGCTCCTCAGACTTGCCCCACTTGCTCCGATCGCCTTCTCCGTCATATTGGTAGCCGAGGGCTCTATTGGCGGTGCAGTAATTGTCGTGAAAACTTTGATCCCAGTCACCCCTCTTTAGGCGCAGAAGTAAAACGAAATCAATTGATTTGTCTTACCAGCCTAAGCAATTTAGAAGCAGCAGTCTTGTCTTAAGCAATTTTCCACTGGATTTTGAAATTTTCTCTCTTACGAAGCAATATGGCGTAAGAGAGGAAACCTAGAGGCAATTTAACGTGTAGAAGCCCATGTTCAGGGCAAGAC
>JBEAPM010000080.1:0-12358 GCA_041164445.1 Cyanobacteriota bacterium | reverse complement strand
TCAATGACAACGTGGGCACCAACGATCGTTCCTGCGCCAATTTTGACCCGTTCGCCAATGATGCTATAGGGGCCGACTTGAACCGTTGGATGAAGTTGAGCCTGGGGATGAACGATCGCAGTAGGATGAATCTCAGCCACAGGGCTTACTCCAGCAGAGAAAACATAAGTTCCCCTTCCGCGACTAACTGACCATTTACCGTTGCGGTGGCTTGCATTTTGCCAAAACGCTTGCGTCTGACGCTTAACAGTTCAGCCGTCAGGATCAGTTGATCGCCTGGGGTCACGGGACGGCGAAATCTTACCTTATCAATGCCTGCAAAGACAAACAATCCATCGGACACATCAGACATTTGCTTGAGCACAATACCCCCAACCTGGGCCATCGCCTCAACAATTAGAACTCCCGGCATGAGGGGACGCTCGGGAAAATGCCCTTGAAATTGGGGCTCGTTGATCGTGACATTTTTAATCCCTACGGCCCGCTTTCCGGGCACGTACTCAATAATGCGATCCACCAACGCAAAGGGATAGCGGTGAGGCAGTAAGCCTAAAATGCGATCGATGGTAATGGGTTCTGACGGTTGTAAGATCTCTTCTGCCGTTTCCCCCGGTTTCATTTCCATTCCGTTGTTCCTGTTTGGGTTGGTAAATGCGGTACGTGACCAGAGCAAAATCCTGACCAGAGTAAACCTTAGGTCAGGATATATGCCTTTGGTATCAGGATCAAGATTTGACCTGATTTTTGATCATGGGAGGCTACCTTTCAGGCTCTGAGGTCAGTGTAAACCTTGACGCGCCCTAGAATACGGGGCGGAACCGTTTGAAGCCAAAACCACTCAGTAACCAGAACCAAGGTTTAAGGATGAAGTAGAGAATGGTGTGTAACAATACCCGATCGTTGGGCAGCGGGGGAATACGCTCTAAAGCGGTATAGGCCGCTTCTGGGTTTGCACCATAACCGTGGAGACGATATTGGAAACAGCCCATGGGGCCAAAGAGTAGTTTATAGAGGAGTTGAGGTTGATTCCAATACCGCCACAATTGAGGACGACAACCCACGAAACCGGCTAACTGCTCCATATAAATGTGATAGTCCACCAAGGAGGTATGACGATTGACATGATGGGGACGATCGCGGGTATAGGTTTCTGAATCTTCCATGACGCTTTTCTGCATCACTTCCACGTTGGGCAAAGAGAGTTTACCCGCTAAAACTCCAGCAAACCAGCGGGCCTGCATTTCGGTGACTGCGGGTAAGGAGCCCACATTGGGACGGACATAGCCAATAAACCCAAGGTTTTTCTCCGTGGGCACGAAAACGTTTTTGTAGAGGTTCCGGCCATCCAACTGGGGAATCATGGAAAAGAAGGGCAGGGTACTTTGGAAACCGGTACAGAGCAAGACCACATCCACTTCGTCCACGGTGCCATCGGCAAATTCGACTTGCTTGCCTCCTTTACAGCCCACAATGCCCGGTAATAAGTGGGCGTTGCCCCGGACAATATCTTCCACAAAGGCAATGCGCTTGGTAAAGGGCTGACTATTGTGCATTGTGCCGGAATACCAATCCATTAAGGTTTTCAGTTTCCACACCCGCTTTTCGACTTCGGCTTCGGATTGGGGCGGTTCTTTGCAGAGTTCTCGGCATTCTTGGGCTAAGGTGACCCCACAGGCGGGGCCAAAGCGAGGCACTTCTTGGAAGAGGGCATTCCAACTCTGCCAACTGAACAAGGCTTTGATTAACTGAAGGGCTCGCTGATAGGAAATGGTCAGCATGCCCAAGAGAATGGGTAAGCCTAGCAGGGCATAGATGGTTTTGAAGCCGGAGTAGACTTCTTCAGACCGGCAACTGACGTTGTAGTCGTGCAGATAGGGCCGGGGGAGCCACACTTTGGCGCGGGTGGAGTCGTAATCACCCGGTAACCCATAGGGACTCCAGTGACGGGTCAGGGCTAAACCTCGGCGCAGGGACATGGTGACCTTATCGGCGATCGTGCTTAATTCATGAACAAAATCCGCTGCACTTTCGCCTCCACCCACTACGACCACTTTTTTCCCCACTAGGTCAGTGGAATTTTTCAGAAACGCAGAGTGGATGACTTCCCCCTCAAAGTTCTCGAACCCTTCAAATTTGGGCATGGTGGGGATGTGGTGTAGCCCAGAGCAAATGGCCAACCCATCAAAAACCTTCTCGTAGGGTTGGCCCTTTTCAGTGGCTTTGACCCGCCAGGAGTCCCCTTCTTTGGTTACCTCTAACACTTCGCAGTTGTAGTGAATGGAGCGATCGAGGTCATGGGCAGCGGTGTAGCGCTTGAGATAATTAATGTAGTGGCTATGGTGAGGGAAGAGGTCTTCTTCTCGGTCAAAGGGAAAGTCGGAAAACTGGAGGAAGGTTTTGGAAGAGGTGGCAGAGGTTTTTTCTGACACACTTGAGCCTTTTTCATCCAAATACCAGAGTCCCCCCAGGTTATCCCGCTTTTCCAGGACTTCAATTTCAATGCCCACTTCCTGCAGTTCTTTAGCCGTAACGAGTCCGGCAGCACCGGCCCCAATCACACAAACTTTCATATACGTCTCCTTGCAAAGTTTGATGAAGCAAGGGCAGGCTTCCCTCTTCCCTTGTTTCTACATCCCCGTCTGTGGGGACTAGAGATCATTAAATCTCAAGGATCGGGATAAGGAAATTCATAAAATTCATCAAGTCTCCTTAGGGGAGCACTCTTACTGAATTTGCAATAGCATTAGGCCCGCTCCTAGCAAAATCATAGCTCCCGTTAATACCCCCAAGAGAACTTGCCAAGGAACGAGTTGGGTATACCGAAAATCGCGGATTTTCGGGTTGCCTAAAAAGGCGTTAATTTGAGTGACGGATCGTTGCACGGTCAGGGCATCGGTACTAAAGGTCATAAAGGGAATCTCATTCCCGCCGGATTTATACAGCATCACCCGATTGGTCCAACCGGGGATTCTGGACTCCGGACGTGCCTGAGCCCCGGTGAGGGGATCGAAACGAACCTGACGCAGAGGAATGCCAATCAGACTGCGGTTCGTCACGGTACAACGGCTGTAATAGTCGGCTTGGCGCTGACAGTTGAGGGTGGCGATCGTTGGTGCAATCGCGATCGTGGTTAACGCAATGATTAAGCCCACACCGCTCAGTCCTAAGCCAATTTGGTGATGTCGGTAGTCTAGGCGCAGGCGTGAAAAAAAGGCTGAGGATAAGAATGCATTGCGTTTTGAGTTCATGGGAATTTCTTGGGCCACTGGATCGATCCGGACAAAGGCTTCGTCTCATATTAAGCTGAATCAGGGAACCTCGATGAATTGTGCTGGGTAGCGCAGCCGCCCGCCACAATCCCTGGTCTTGCCTGGGGGCTACCACCAAATTTCTAATTTTTCGAGGTGCCCATCCCTATCTAGACTGCACTTTTTGAGGGCTAAAGCCCTTACGACAAACGGAGACCACCGTTATTCAGTTATTTGATCGCCATCCCCTCACATGCTTACTCCGTCGTCTACTCCGGCCTTTTTACCTCATTTTTTACGCCTCTCAGGGCTGAATATTCTCTCCAATCTCTTGGTTCCCCTCGCTGGTCTGGTGGATACGGCCTTTTTAGGCCATTTAGATCAGCTAAGTCATTTGGCAGGAGTGACCCTCGCTACGGTGTTGTTCAATTATCTGTACTGGACTTTTGGCTTCCTGCGGATGGCCACCACGGGGCTAACGGCTCAAGCCTTGGGCCGACAGGATCCGGTGGGACTGGTGGTGATTCTCTGGCGGCACGCGGGGTTAGCCTTCGTCATTGGTCTGACTCTTGTTGGCCTGCAAGTTCCCTTAGGTAATCTGGGGTTTGCTCTCCTGCAGGGTACGCCAGCGGTTTTAGCCTCGGGGCAAGCTTACTACCATGCGCTGATCTGGGGGGCACCGGCAACGTTAATTAATTTTGTGCTGTTGGGCTGGTGGCTGGGCCAAGGTCAGGGGCGGATGGTGCTTTTACTGTCGCTGTTGCTCAATGGCTGCAATATTGCCTTGGATGCCCTCTTCATTGGGCAGTGGGGGTGGGCCAGTGCTGGGGCTGGGCTAGCCACCGCTGCTAGTCAGTACATTGCCTTGGCGGTGGGGATCCTGGCAATTCAACGGCAAAATTTACCCCGTTTATCCTCTAGCCTGCGGCGGGCAATTTTCAATGTGCAGGAAATGGGGGCGATGATTGCGCTGAACCGAGATATTTTGATTCGGACGTTTGCCTTATTGTCGGTCTTTGCGAGTTTTACCAATCTCAGTGCAAGCTTCGGAACGATCGTTTTGAGCACCCATGCCCTCTTGTTACAGGTCGTGAGTTTTAATTCCTTTTTTGTGGATGGATTTGCCTTTGCCACGGAAAGTTTAGCCGGACAGTTTTACAGCCAAAACGATCGCTTATCCTTACAAAAATTACTCACCTGGGGATTGGGGTTGGGGTTAGGCAGTAGTGGCACGATCGCCCTGATCACGATCGTCGGTTGTCCCTGGATTTTGAGTGTCCTTACCAACCATCAATCCATCCTCGATCGCTCTGGAGACTTTGTTTTGTGGTTATTTCCTGTACTGACGATGGGGTCGATCGCATACCTATTTGATGGTTACTTTTTGGGACTCACCCAAGGGCGAATCCTGCGTCAATCTAGCCTCCTCTCAGCCCTCGTGGGTTTTGCCCCCTTTGCCCTCTGGGCCAACGATCGTCAAAATCCCCATTTACTGTGGCTCGCCTTGACCAGTTTCATGGTGGTGCGTTCCCTCACCCTCGGACTAAACCTCCGAAAATTTTATCCATGCTCCAAGACGATCGGATAGGATAAGATGCAGATTTGTTAATGGAATAACGGGAATGACTGATCGCAAATGTGCCTTAATCACGGGTATTACAGGTCAAGACGGTTCTTACCTCAGTGAACTGTTGTTAGACAAGGGCTATGTGGTGCATGGCATTATTCGCCGTACCTCTACTTTTAACACCGATCGTATTGATCACTTGTACGAAGATCCACACAAAGAAACCGCTCGTCTGTTTCTACACTATGGGGATCTGACCGATGGTACGACCCTGCGGCGAATTTTAGAAGAAGCGGTGCCCGACGAGGTGTATAACCTCGGGGCACAGTCCCACGTTCGGGTTAGCTTCGATGCTCCTGAATATACAGTAGACGCAGTGGGGATGGGAACTCTGCGCCTGTTAGAAGCCATTCGAGACTATCAGGTCAGAAGTGGCAACACGGTGCGTTACTACCAAGCAGGCTCTTCAGAAATGTTTGGTTTGGTACAAGCCGTCCCCCAAAGTGAAATCACACCCTTTTATCCCCGCAGTCCCTATGCCTGCGCCAAAGTGTATGCCCACTGGCAAACGGTCAACTACCGCGAATCCTATAAAATGTTTGCCTGTAACGGCATTCTGTTTAACCACGAGTCTCCACGCCGAGGCGAAACCTTTGTGACCCGTAAGATTACCCGGGCCGTAGCGCGGATTGTGGCGGGACAACAGAAAAAACTCTTTATGGGGAACCTAGACTCTAAGCGGGACTGGGGCTACGCCAAAGACTATGTACGGGCGATGTGGTTGATGTTGCAACAGGATGAACCAGATGATTACGTTGTTGCCACCGGTGAAACCCATTCCGTCAAAGAGTTCCTCGAAGTTGCGTTTGAGTACGTGAATCTCAAGTGGGAAGATTATGTGGAATTCGATCCCCGTTATCTGCGTCCGGCGGAAGTGGATTTGCTGATTGGTGATCCAGCCAAAGCCAAGACAAAGCTGGGCTGGGAACCCGAAGTCACCTTTGAAGATTTAACGAAGCTGATGGTAGATGCTGACTTACAGATTTTAGGACTTCCCTCCCCCCGAGGCATTGCGGTTCAAGATAATGCCGTCATCCGCCAAGCCAACCTCGGCGGTGTTATGGATCAGTAGGTTCGTTGCAAACTAGATTGCTGAAATCGTCCCGTGGTGTGTGCCCGGAGGGCACATACCGCACAACCCATTGCGGATTACCGTATCCCCGAAGGGTAGAGGGGAACCGGAGCCGTATAGGTTTCCGTACAGATTTGAGTACAGAGTTCAGAATAGTTGCGGTGTGAGTTGATCGGCATCTAGACTGCACTTTTTGAGGGCTAGCCTTACTACAAATGGGGCAATCTGAAAATGGACTTTCCACTGAAAGGGACAAAATTTAAGGGGACAGTGTAGCGCTCTTTCACCTTAAGTTGGTCACCTGAAAATGCCAATGAATAACAGCTTATCTAAACTTTTATGAGTACATCCCTAACCATTCCGTCAAGTTTATTTCTAACCCTTCTCATCATCATTGGCTTGTTCTTTTTTATTCGAGCCTCTGTGAAGGATCGGACTGAAGCCCGCAATATTGCCTTGCCCTTGTCGCCCCCCGATGCGTTGGAATATTTAGTCAAGCATTTTCAGGGACGTTACTATCAAGTTATCCAGCAGGATCCCCAAACCCAAACGATTATTTTGCAAGGGGTTGTCGCGCCCAGTTGGTTCCTTTGTCTTTTTTTGACCTTACTCGCAGCGATCGGTTTGTTTGCCCTAGCGTTAGTCCTGTCTATTACCGTACCGGCGGGGCATAATAACTGGTATGCCTTGGCCATTCTCTCTCCATTAGCGGGACTCTTTTATTGGCGAGGAGCAGGCCGGGAAGAGAAAATTTCTATTCAGCCCCAATCCACGGAAAGCACTAAAACGATCGCTAGGGTGGAAGCTCATCGAGATGAACTGAGAATTTTGGAAGAGTCCCTGAGCCAGATAAACCCTGGGGAATAAAAATGACAAAAAGAGCTATTCTCGATCGTCAGCGCAAGGTGTTCACTAACCCCCAGCAAATGTGGTGTCCTTAGCACTGAAGATGAGGAGTGAGGGAATGGGGAGAGACGCTATGCCTAAGAACTCTGGCAACTAGCAAGTGTGTACCTCAAATCCGCCGAAGTTAGTCGTGAGTATGGACATCGGAAAGTATGGTGCCATGGATTAGAAGTTGCTATCAAAATCAAAGGCTCCCAGGGACATCCTTGTGTCGAATGGGTAAAACCAGAGCATCCCTGTACTGCTATGAGTGCTATGAGTGACAAGAGTGATGTTCATGCCAATCATAATGAAGCCAACAACAGGGGACTGGTTCGCCAAGCGGTCATGCGGGCTTGAGGTCTGCCCTGATCTGCTCAAAATCGGTCTTCTTAAATAACGGTTGTACAAATGTGCAAAGTGGTGTATCTACTAAGACATAAAGGTTGGCGTTCCGTCGCCTTTAGACACCGCTAATTTCCAAACTTAGACCTTAGAATTCAAAATTAAAAACTCAAAACTGAAATTGAAGGGTCTTGATTTACATTAAACGGGTTGAGCTAGTCCACTTTAAATCGTTCGGGGGGACGGTGGAAATTCCACTGTTGCCCGGTTTTACGGTGGTCACGGGCCCCAATGGTTCCGGTAAGTCCAATATCCTGGATGGTCTGCTCTTTGCCCTGGGTTTGTCTAGTTCTAAAGGAATGCGGGCCGATCGTTTGCCGGATCTGGTCAATCAAGTTCATGCGAGCCGCAGTCGCTCTACCGTTGAAACCCTGGTCAGCGCTACCTTTGCCATCGATTCGGAAGACTTGCTGCCCGAGGAAGCAGAAACCTTCGCTACCGATCCAGCCGCCAATGGCTTACCCCCAGAGTCTCTAGACGAGGCAGAGCCTGAGGAACTAAAGGGGAGCCTGGAATGGACCGTCAGCCGCAAACTCCGGGTCACCCCCCAAGGCACCTACACTTCGACTTACTACAGTGATGGAGAAGCCTGCACCCTCAGCCAACTCCATGAGCAACTCAACCGTCTGCGCATCTATCCCGAAGGCTACAATATTGTGCTGCAGGGGGATGTCACGGGCATCATTTCCATGAATGGTCGGGAACGGCGACAGATTATTGACGAACTGGCTGGAGTCGCGCAGTTCGATCGTAAAATTAATCAGGCTAAAGAAAAGCTCGATTCCGTCAAAGATCGGGAAGACAGTTGCCACATTATTGAACAGGAACTCCAACAACAGTTGGAGCGCTTAGCCCAGGATCGCCAAAAAGCGGAAAAATACCAACGCCTACGGGCAGAACTGCAGGAAAAAGAAACCTGGGAAAGTGTTTTGACTTTTCAAGCCCAAGAACGGGAAGCCACCCAACTCCACCAAAACATTGCTGCTGGTGATCAATCACACCAGGAACTAATTGCCCAAGCCCAGGAGCGATCGACTCAGCTTGCCCAACAAGCACAGCACCTAGAGCAACTCAACCAACAGGTTAAAGCCCTCGGTGAAGAGCAACTGATTGCGGTGCAGTCCCAAATTGCCACCCATGAGGCGGAACTCCGTCAAGTGCAGCGCCAACTGCGGGAGTTAGAAAATACGGGACACAAAACCCAGCAAGATCTACAGCAGACCCAACAGCGAATCCAAGACACCCATGCCCGCCTGCAAACCTTGGAGCAAGAAGGAGCCCATTGGGAAGTAGCGGAACTGCAACGCTGTCGCCACAGTTATACCGTAGCTCAGCAACAGTTAGCCCAAAGCCGCAATGCCGCCAATGCCCTAGCGTCCCAATCCCAGGACTGGGTACAACAACAAACCCAGTTACGCCAAGCCCTAGATCAGGTCTTAGCCACCCTAGACCCCAAACGATCGCTGCAGGTTCAGCTTCAGGAACGATCGCAACAGTTACAGCAACAAATTCAAACCCAGATCGAGAGCTTAGCCCAGATCACTCAGGAGTGGCAGCAATTACAACCTGTGCTCAGTGAAGGAGAAAGCGAACGCGATCGTCTCGCCACCCAACTGGGCACAACCGCCCAACGGCTCAGTGAGGCGGAAGCGGAACTGAAACTGCAACAGGAAACCCAGCAGCGACTCCTGCGAGAACAACGGGAGAAGCAACGCCAGTTAGATAAACAGGAAAGCCTCACCCAGGCCCTCCAGGAAACCCAGGGCACCCACGCCACCCGCATTATCCTTCAGTCCGACCTAGCGGGGGTCGAGGGCTTAGTGGCCCAGTTGGGAACTGTGGATCCTCGCTACCAACTCGCCCTGGAAATCGCAGCAGGAGGACGTTTAGGCTATGTTGTCGTGGCGGATGACCGAGTTGCCGCAGCAGGAATTAGTTTACTGAAACAGCAGAAAGCTGGTCGGGCCACCTTCCTTCCCCTCAATAAAATTCGGGGCAATGCCTTAACCCCCATCGATCGCTGGAAGTCCCCCCCAGGCTTTATTGACTATGCCGTCAACCTGATTAGCTGTGACGATCGCTATCAGGATTTGTTTAGCTACATTTTTGGCAGTACCCTCGTCTTTACTGACCTGGACTCCGCCCGCCAGTACCTGGGCCAGTACCGCATCGTTACCCTAGAGGGGGAACTCTTGGAAACCAGTGGAGCCATGACCGGCGGCAGTGTCACGCGACGTTCCGGCAGTTTGCGCTTTGGCGACCAAGAGTCTGGCGAGTCTGCCGAAATCCTACAACTGCGGGTGCGACTCACGGAGATCGATCGCATTTTGCATCGCTGTGAAGTCAAAATGGCACAATGGGCCGAAACCGTGCAGAATATGACCCAACAGTTTACCGAACTGCGCCAAAAGCATCAGGCCGTAGACTTAGAATGGCAGCAAGCAAAAGCCACCTCCCAGCGTCTGCAGCAACAACGGGAGCAACTGGAGCAGCAACTCCAGCAACAGCGATCGGCACTCACCACAGCCCAGTCCCAACAACAGGAACTAGAAACCACCATTCCTCAGGACGAGCAACAGGTGCAAACCCTGCGGGATCAACTACAAACCATGGCCCAGTCCGCAATCCATGAAGAGTGGCAAACCCGGCAGCAAGCCGTACAACACCAAGAACAACAACTTCAGGAACAGGAAAAAGCCCTACGCAGTGCCGAGCAACACCTCGCGGATCTGCAACGGGAACAACAACGAGCGACAGAAACCCTCAGCCAAGCCCAACAACAACTCCAACAACTGCGCCAAAACCAAGGCGAACAAATTAACCAACACTCCGCCCTCGGTCAGCAACAAACAAGCTTAGAAGGCCAAATTCAACAGCTTAAGACCCAAGGTGAAGCCCTAGAAGCTCGGCTCGGTAGTCAAAAACAAGAACGGGATCGCCTAGAGCGCCACTACCAAAATCAACAACATGAACTTCAACAACTCCACTGGCAACGGGAAAAACTAGAAGAAGAACAACAGCATCGCCGCGAACAACTTGCACTCCTCCAGGAAACGATCGAAGCCCGCCGTCCTGACCTGCCTCAGCCCTTCCCCGACATTCCCGCCGAAGTTCAGGAACAGGGCGTGGTGGCCCTGCAGCATCAGTTACGCTCCCTGGCTAAACGCATCCAAGCCATGGAACCCGTGAACATGCTGGCCCTAGAGGAGTACGATCGAACTCAAGCCCGCCTGCAGGATCTCACGGAAAAACTGCAAACCCTAGAGTCAGAACGCACTGAACTGCTGCTCCGCATCGAAAACTTCACCACCCTACGGCAACGGGCCTTCATGGAATCCTTTGATGCCGTCAACCAAAACTTCAAAGAAATTTTTGCCCAACTCTCCGACGGAGACGGTTACCTCCAACTCGACGATCCCGAAAATCCCTTAGAAAGTGGCTTAAACCTCGTCGCCCACCCCAAAGGTAAACCCGTGCGCCGCCTGGCCTCCATGTCCGGGGGCGAAAAATCCCTCACCGCCCTCAGTTTCATCTTTGCCCTGCAGCGGTACCGTCCCTCACCCTTCTACGCCTTTGATGAAGTGGATAGTTTCCTAGACGGAGCCAACGTCGAACGCCTCGCCAAAGTAATCGCCCAGCAATCCGATCAGGCCCAGTTCCTCGTTGTCAGCCACCGTCGTCCCATGATCGAAGCCGCAGAACGAACGATCGGCGTAACCCAGGCGAGGGGAGCCCATACCCAAGTGCTGGGCATTAGTTTACCCCAGGAGCGATCGACCAGTCCCACCACAGTAAGACTATAGTGCAACGGGAGCATTGAACAATAACCGTTAGAGGTCGATCCGGATAAGTTGTGGAGGAAACACTCCCGATCGCTCCAGCCTGAGTTATTCCTGAAGATGGGCTAAGCGATCGTTGTCAAGCCTGTGAGATAATCTTGAATTGAATTAGACCGACTGGACGAGAAGTACACACTTCTGCGCTCTCACCTGCCTACCCGTAAAACCTTTTTTGATGATTTGAGGGCTTTGACCCGCTATCTCTATTTCGAGAACTGGAATCACCTGCTCACTTTTATACTTGAGGGCTTAGAAGTACAAATACCCAGCAACACTAGCTAAATTTCCATAATGAGAATTGCTGCTTTACATAAATAATTCTGGATGACTTTGCCGTCTTTGTGGTAATCTTTGCCATTCTTGACGGCCTTTGGGCTTTGGCAGTGTGGACATTCCATGCTTTTCTCCTTGAATCTACCTCCTCTGCCTCTTCATTTTACACCTCACCCCTTAACTGACCAGTGCCGGCATCATAAAATCAAGTATTATGACAGGGCACCAGTCCCTTCTGTTTCCGTTACCGCTTAGGCAATGAATATCATCACAAATTTATGTCAGTCTGTGGATAATTTAGCCCAAAAAGTCACAGTACTGGCCACTATTAGTCTGATTGCAACGGTTCAGTTCATCCCGATCGCTACCCTGGCTCAGCCTGAATTCGGAGCGTCAGAAGCGTCGGCAGCGGAGGCAGCAGAGTCAGCCCTGGATGATCTCGCAGAATCCCCTGATTTAATCCCCTTTGAGGAAGCGATCGCGGATCGGGACAAGAAAGAAGGGCTTTTTAATCTTTACTATGACGAAAAAGAAGGCCTCGTCTATGGGGAAATTCAGTTAGAGCAACTGGAGAAAACCTACTTATTACAATCTAGCCTCAGTCGGGGGATTGGGGAATTTGGGCTGTACCGAGGGATGCCCCTTGATGCCATTGCGGTTACCCTGCGGCGCGTTCGCAATACCCTAGAAGTGGTAGTGCCCAATGCCTTGATCCGATCTAGCCCTGGGGATGTTACGGATGGCCGCGAGGATCAATTTTTTAGTGATTCTGTGGTCATCACCTTACCCATTGTGAGCCTGCGTGATTCAGGTGACCAAGGCGGTCAAAGCCTGTTAGTGGATCTCGATCCCTTATTTAGTCCTGGATCTCCCGTCTTCCAGGGACTCGCCACCTGGGTGGGCTTTTTAGGCTATGGGGCAGGGTTTGGTTCCTTGGAAACCGTGGATGCCTTTCCCCTCAATTTAGAATTTGAAGCGGTGTACCAATTTACCGGCGGGGGAGCCGAGG
>JBEAPM010000079.1:0-12365 GCA_041164445.1 Cyanobacteriota bacterium | reverse complement strand
ACCTAAACTCGAATGAAGACAGATAACCTTCACGGACTTATCACTTTGGCATAACGTCGCCCATCACCTGCTGTAGATCGCCTCAGTACCATCTAAATGGGCATTCGGTGGTCGAGTGCATGGGTATTATTAGGTTTATCTCATCCTCATGGTTACGGCTACCAACTTAAGGCGGAAGAGTGCGGCGCGCCGCGCCGCACTCTTGCGTTAAATTTTTTCGCTTTCAGTGGAAAGCCCTCATGGTTACTATTGGTCATGCTCACAAGGTTGACAATAGTCTTCACAAGGTTGACAATAGATCACTCATTGGGGAAAGAAGTTCTAGTTCAATTAAAGAGAACAGCAATCGACATCGAAGTGATTATCAGTGATGATGGCGAAGGAATCTTTAAGAAGATTCAGAGAGAGCTAAAGTTATATGATGAGCGCCACGCAGTTCTTGAACTAGCAAAAGGTAAATTGACAACAGATCCAGATAGGCATACGGGACAGGGCATATTTTTTACGTCGCGTATGTTTGATCAATTTGCAATACTCTCTGGAATAGTTTATTTTTCACATGAGTTTCATAAGGCAGAAGATTGGATTTTTGAGAGAGACGGTTTTCAGTCTGGGACAACTGTTGTTATGAAATTGAACAATAATACTTCAAGAACTGCTAAACGTGTATTTGATAATTTTTCATCAGGCGATGACTATGCTTTTACTAAAACAATAGTTCCTGTTCGTTTAGCTCAATATGGTGATGAAAAGTTGGTTTCACGTTCCCAGGCAAAGAAATTGCTAGCTAGAGTAGATAATTTTAGAGTAGTGGTCTTTGATTTCACCGGAGTAGAAGGAATAGGTCAAGCATTTGCAGATGAAGTTTTTCGAGTCTTTAGAAAACAACATCCAGAGATGCAAATTATGAGCTTACACGCTAGCCAAGATGTTGCACAAATGATAAGTAGGGCACAAAGTATTGATACCTAACGGTTAAATTGAGCAGCGATCGCTCTGAAACCTACGGCGAGACTGACTGCTGAAACGGTTGTGTGGTGTGGTAGTATGCTAGCTTGAGGTTAGGATAGCGAAACAGCTCAAGGTAAACTTAGATCCCACTCTTGAAAATCTCCTGGATTGAGGATCCCCGCCCTTCATCAGTAGCACAGAGGCTTAGTTATATGACTGTTCAGGACTTTTTCAGTTTTCTCAACGTCCATAGAACACTGATCGTGATCCTTTTACTCTGTGCGCCCTGGCTGGCTTTAGGACTCACGATCGCTATCCCCGATCATAAGGTGCAGCCCTTCATCCTCAACTTTAACCTTGGCATGGCGTTCCTCAGTGTTTTTCTCGTACTGGGATACATTCTTTACGCGACAAATCAAGGGGGATGGAGAAAAGTGATCACAGAAGCAGATATGTTGCTCTTACTTGCGCCATTCTACTATGCCGGTTTTTCCCTGTGGATTACTCGGCAAAGGGTTTCTCTGGGAGATTTGCCGGTCTTTCGCACCATTCAAGGGATTGCCCTGATTACCGCTAGCTACCTCGGGGCTTCTTGGCTTCTCAGAAAAGCCCGTATTATTATTCTGGCCTACGTTTCCACTCCATTCTTGATGTTGATTTGTCTGGGCTTTATCGGCCTGGCTTATCTCGGCTATTTACTCTTAACCGAGGACAGATCGAACCCCGCCAATCCAAAACGATCGTCTAAGGGATCTCCCTCTCCTCCCGGAAATCGGACGACCAGCCGGACAACGCGCATGGATGATATTGATGATGAACTCGAAAAATTGCGGCGTAACTTGCGCAAGTAAGCTTCCTTGTCCCTAGCTCGCACCCTCAAGCCTACCGTACCAGTCCCTAAAAAATAGGGGCAAACCCTTCCATTGCTGGATCGGAGAGCCACTTGATCACAACCCCAAGGGGGAGGATCGTTCCCCGGAATCCCCTAAGATGGTAGCCTGGCCTTCATTAGGTTCGTCATTCCTGAAGTCCTGAGGACTGCCCCAAAACCGCCAAAACTCAAGAGGAGCTAGAAGAAATATGTCTACTCAAGACAAATGTTGTACCCTCGTTCCCTATTTCAAAGTCTTAGATGGTCAGCTCCCGGCCTTTAAGCAACTCTGTGAGCAATTCGTCACCCAGACCCAGGGGGAGCCGCAGTGTCTTTACTATGGTTTCAGTTTCAATGGTAATGAAGTCCATTGCCGGGAAGGCTATGCTAATGCAGAGGGCGTACTTAACCACCTTCAGAATGTCGGTTCCTTACTGGAAGAAGCCTTAAAAATTGCTGAAATCACCCGCTTGGAAGTTCACGGCCCCGAGGAAGAACTGGAAAAATTGCGAGAGCCCTTAGCCGGTCTGCAGCCACAATTTTTTACCCTAGAGTATGGGTTCCGCCGTTAAGATCCCAGTCTAACAGTTTCAGACTTGCCGAGTTTTCATGGACTTTTCACGGACAGCACACAATACGCAGGACAACGATCGCTATGTGGGAAACCATTGCACAACATTTAGAATCCGTTACCGGGCTCTCCCTGGGCACCCCACAGGTGCGATCGACCGGCGGGGGATGCATTAATCAGGGCTATCAACTCACCTTTGACCACCATGTCTATTTTGTGAAGCTGAACCGCGATACCCAGGTGGAAATGTTTCAGGCGGAAGCCGTGGGTCTAGATGCGATGGCGGAGACCCAAACCATTCGGGTTCCCCGGCCATTCTGCTGGGGCAGTACGGGTCAAAGTGCATATTTAGTCTTGGAATGGCTAGAGTTAGGAGGCAACCATTTGCAAGGATGGCAGGAAATGGGGCGGCAGCTTGCTCGTCTGCACCGATCGTCCCACAGTAACCACGGCTTTGGTTGGTCTCAAAATAATACGATCGGCTCTACGCCTCAGTTAAATGACTGGGAGCAGGATTGGCTAAAATTCTGGACGGAGCAACGCATTGGCTACCAACTCAAACTAGGGCAACGGAATGGCGGACATTTTCCCAAGGGCAAAGCAGTAATAGACGCTATGCCCACCTTACTAGCGGACTATACCCCCAAGCCCTGTTTGGTGCATGGCGATCTCTGGAGTGGAAATGCCGCCATCACCCGATCGGGAGAGCCGGTTATTTTTGACCCGGCCCCTTATTATGGCGATCGAGAAGTGGACTTAGCGATGACGGAATTATTTGGCGCATTTCCCCCCGCCTTTTACCACGGTTACAATCTGGAATGGGAACTGGAGGCAAACTACAGCCAGCGCAAGGAATTGTATAATCTCTACCACATTCTCAATCATTTCAATTTATTTGGTGGTGGCTACGAAGCTTCTGCCAATCGGATGATCGATCGCTTATTATCTTCGCTATAACGGTATAACCTTTGGGAACCGGTCTTGCCAGCCCCAAGTTTTAGATACCCCTGCTCACTTTGGTCTTTGCTCTATGCTGAAATCCTTGCAAAATCTGATTTTTTCTCTTGGTTTAGCGATCGTTTTGTTTCTGGGGAGCTTAAGCTTCACCGCTCCGGTGTGGGCCCATGCCCTGGAAACCAATTACGCCTTTGACTTAATGCAGTCCAGTCTCAAGTTCACCTCAAGCTTCAGTACGGGGGAGCCCCTGGAACATGGCACTGTAGAAATTTATGCCCCCGGCAACAGCGAAACCCCCTGGGAAACCTTAGAAACCGATGAAGCAGGCAACTTTTCCTTCTTACCCGACCCTGAGCAACCGGGGGAGTGGACGATCAAAATTGGTCAGGAAGGCCATAGTGACCTCTGGACGGTTCCCGTCACTCAAGACGGCGTTGAATTTGATCTGATTAGTCAAGGCGTTAGCGAAGACGTTCACTATGCCGGTCTAGGTTCCATCTGGGCAGGAGTGCTGGGCGCGGCGCTCGGAGGCTTCGTCTATCTCGGCTATAAAATTTGGCGCGTTCTCGAACGAGTGTAATGGAAACCATGAGCTTGCAGTTAAAGGTTGAATTTCGTCTCTATACTCGTCTCTATCAACAGATCCTCGAAAATCGTCTGGGGCTCTGGACCAGTCGCACGGGCTTAATCCTGCGCTTAGAAGATCTCGATACGGGACAGCGCGGCTATGGCGAAATTGCCCCCTTTCCAGGGTTTCGCTCAGAAACCTATGATCAAGCCTTTGCCTTTGTCAATCGGCTTTGTTATCCCATTGGCAAACCTCACCCCCCCATCATTAGCGAGGAAACGATCGCGGCCATTCCTGAGTCTCTCAGTGCAACCCGTTTTGGTTTAGGCTGTGCCTTGGCCCAGGTTTCCAACCCCCTCGCCGCCCTACCCGATCCCTCCCTCAGCCCCGCGATCGGGCAAAACCAGCAACAGGCTGCCCTGCTGCAACGGGGGAGAACGGCACTGCAAGCCTGGGAACCCTTATGGAATGAAGGGTTTCGTACCTTTAAGTGGAAGATTGGTCTGGGGGAACCCAGTTCCGAGATTCAAGTCTTAAAAGAACTCCTGGCGGTTCTCCCAGCAGAGGCGAAATTACGCTTGGATGCCAATGGTAACCTAACTCTGGAACAGGCTCAGCAATGGATAGAAGCCTGCGATCCGGAACGCATCGAGTTCTTGGAACAACCCCTAGCCCCTGAGCACAAAGAAAACTTAGTAAATCTTGCCCAAACCTCTCCCCTGACCCTGGCCCTCGATGAATCGGTATCCACCCTAGCGGACTTAGGGGAGTGGGCTCCAGTGTGGCCGGGCATCTTTGTCCTGAAGGTTCCCTTATTAGGATTTCCCGATCAAACCCGATCGTTTCTGGCGGAACAGTGGCAGCAAAAGCCCTTGGATTTAGTTTTTTCCTCCGTCCTCGAAACCTCGATCGCTCGGCGGACGGCCCTGAGCATGGCCCAGCAGTTTCAAAACCCCGATCGTGCCATGGGCTTTGGCATTCAAACCTGGTTTGACCTTGAGGATGGCTTTGAGGCCTCCGACCCTGAAAAAATTTGGGAGCAACTGAGCTAGAGGGCTATCATCCCTGAGCCGCAATAAACCGTGATGCCATGCTTGTTGTAGTCCCTGAAAATTTTTCACTGAGCCAAGCAACCTTTAATGAGAACAGAACAATGAGTTGCTCAGCAAAATAACTGAGATCCAGAGAACAGTAGGCTCTACGTATAATCTCGGATTTACTGCGTCTCAGAAAAGAGAAAGAGAACTTTACAGAAAACTCAGGGTATGATGGTAGTATCTGCAAAACATCTTGTGCCATTTAGTGCAAGGTTTCCTAGAGCGTTTAATGCAAAGCCACCTGAGGTTCTGCTCTGCTCAGGAGCAAGTGCCATAATTCTGTATTGACATCAGGTTTGATTGTAGTGAAACGATCGCTTTACCCTCATTAGTATGAGCCTGCTATCCGAAAATAAAGTCAATGTTTTAGTTGTTGAAGATTTGCAAGGAGTGCGGGCCTTTCAATTAGAGCGCATTCTTTACAAAGTAGGGCGATCGGAGCAAGCTGATATTCAAATTTTGGGTAAACAGGTCTCCCGTAATCACGCGACATTGCTACGGGTGCCCTCAGAAGAGGGCGGTTTTGTCTATCGATTAGTGGATGGAGATAGCCGCACAAAAAAGCGAAGTTCCAACGGAACCTATGTCAATGGAACCCGGATCGCCAGTTATCAACTAGAAAACAATGACCAAATCGTCTTTGCTCCCGGTGTAGTGGCCAAGCTATTTCATATCGTTCCCGAAGCCGCCAGTCGGGTCTTAGCTTCTCCACTGCCCATCTTGCAGGATTTTGATCCTGCCCTCAGGCTTGATCTCAACACCTATAATCCAGAAAGCAACTCTTCACCTACCGTCAAAGCTTTTCCGTTGCCCTCGCCGCCGGATCAGGATGGAAGCCCACCCGCAGAAAAAACAGATTTGGCATCTTCCCTCGGCTTAAATCCCAAATCGGCCTTACTCAATAGTGCTAAATCAGCCATTAATCCAGACAGACAAACCAATCTTAAGGCCAGAAGAACGGGCAAGAAATTACAACACAGTCGCCTCGGTCAATTTTTTCTGAGAACTTCGGCATTAACAGAAGAACAACTCGAAGAATTACTGAGAGAGCAATCCAGTTCTCAGAAGCGCCTAGGAGAGTTGTTGGTGGAAAAGGGCATGATCTCCCAAGAGGATTTAGATAAAGCCTTAGAGAATCAACAAATTCTTTTAGGGGACATTCTGGTCAAACATAACTATATAACACAAGAGCAATTAGATATTGCCTTAAAACAACAACGGGAAACCTTTCAACCGATTGGAGAGATCGTTGTTCAAGCAGGCTGGATCACGGCTCAGGAAATGAGCCACGCCCTCAAGGAGCAACATTGGCGGCGTAATGGGTTTTGGTTTCTGGATTAGGGCACATCATCAATGCAGTCCAAACCCTTTAGGGTATCCCCCGTTTTACAGCTAGGGGCTGTCCTCAGTTAGCGATGACAGCCCCTAGTAGACTCAGGAAAACCGTTAGCCTGACGGTGTATTGAGATTAAAGCCCTGTGGGTAATCCCGTCGCTTCACCGTTAACGCTGGTCACAATGCGTCCCCAGCCTGCTTCGCTCCCCTGATCCCAGAAGATTTGTTGCATGACCGCATTGCTATAGCGATCGTATTCACCCCCAACGCCAACATCATAGGAATTGCTAGCACCGTGACGGGTACCATAGGGATCGTGAACTAACCAGTCTTGGTTGGCAGGATCGTAACCGACAATAATACAAATATGACCACTACTTTTGTAGGCAAACCCCGCCACGACGGGAATGCCCTTCTGCAGAGACATTAAGACATCTTTAGGGGAGAGGGAATAACTAAAATAAGACTCAATTTTTAATTCCCGCAGTGCCTTGGTTTGGGCACCGTGATCCGTCGTGTCACCATATTTTTGCACAATGCGCATATAGACGGATTCCGGTTCAGGATAGCCCTGAGCTTTGGCCTGACGACTCAGTTCACCCTTCAAGAGAAAATCCGCCAACATCGTATTGCTGGTGGTGTTGCACTGTCGCCAACCGGGGCCAAAAATTGAGGGATCGTTATCCAGTTGACAGCAGTATTTAACGGGCAATTTCATGATTGTCGAGGTTTCTGCGCCCTCCACATTCAGGTGGGGAATATAACCAAAGACATTCTGAAGTTGAGTCTTGCCATCTCGGGCAGGTAACCCTGACGCTAATTCCAGTTCGTAGTGTTGATTACGAGCTGGAGCGCAGGTTACAACGTAAAAAACATGATCTTTGGTAACAAAAATTTTCTCTGAGTCTTTGAGATCTTCAGAACCGAGCAATTTAGCTTTGAGAAAGGTGTTCTGCAAGGCGATCGCTTTAGGCATGGGAATGCACTCCGGGTAAACTCGGGAATTTCCAGCAGTATACCCCCAAGTGCCCCCCATAACGAAAGGCTTCCCGGTGCAGGAATCAAAAAAATTTGAGGTTCACGGGAGTTAGACAAACGCTTCGGCCGATCGCCCCTAGCGGCTTGCTAACTTGTCCCGCTGCAGCGATTCCGCCGCAGTTGCGCTGGCTTTACCGGCTTCACTGTCTAACAACAGCCCATATTCGATCGCTTCGACCAAGGCTTGATAGGAAGCTTCAATAATATTGGTAGAAACCCCCAGGGTAATCCAGCGTTGTTGACCGTTACTCACCTCAATGAGGACTCGGGTACGGGCAGCGGTGCCGGTTGTTCCATCTAAAATACGTACTTTATAGTCCGTCAGGTGAAATTGTTCCACTTGGGGATAGCCTTTGAGCAGGGCCTTGCGCAGTGCGGCATCGAGGGCAGAAACGGGGCCATTCCCTTCCCCGGCGGCCAAAACCTCCTCACCGTTGACTTTGATCTTCACCGTGGCCCAGGCATCCATACCGGGATTGATCTCGCCCTGAGTACGGGTGACACAATGAACTTGGAAGTCTAATAATTCAAAAAACTGTGGGCGATTGCCCATCGCTTCTCGCATCAGCAGTTCAAAACTGGCTTCCGCACTTTCAAACTGGTAGCCTTGATTTTCTAAGGTTTTTAAGCGATCGAGCAGTTGACGACAGAGGGGATCCTGCTTATCCAACTCGAGTCCCCAAGAGTGGGCTTTGGCCAAAATGTTACTGAGTCCCGCCTGATCGGAGACGACGATGCGCCGTGTATTGCCCACTTGATCGGGGGTAATGTGCTCATAGGTGAGGGGATTTTTGGCCACCGCACTAACGTGAATCCCCCCTTTATGAGCAAAGGCGGAGAGTCCCACATAGGCGGCGTGATCATTCGGGGCCAGATTCGCAATTTCACTGATGAGGCGACTGCTGGGGGTGAGGTGAGTCAGTTGCTCCGACGTAAGACAGCTAAAGCCTAGCTTCAATTGCAAGTTAGGGATCAAGGAGCAGAGGTTGGCATTGCCACAGCGTTCACCATAGCCATTCATAGTCCCTTGCACCATCCGGGCTCCCCCCATCACCGCAGCGATCGCATTGGCGACAGCGGTTTCTGAGTCATTGTGAGTATGGATGCCCAACCCCGGTGTAGACAGGGGATCCGCAATGGAGGGAATCTCCGTGGCAAAATGGAAGGCTTCATTCACCGCCGCAACGATCGCGCCCAGTTCATGGGGTAAAGTGCCCCCATTAGTATCACACAGGACAATCCACTCGGCTCCCGCCTCTAGGGCCGCTTCCAGGGTTTTTAAGGCATAGTCCGGGTTCTGTTTATAGCCATCAAACCAATGTTCCGCGTCATAAATCACTCGTCGTTGTTGCGATCGGAGGTATTGGATACTGTCCGCAATCATCGCAACATTTTCTTCGAGGCTCGTTTTTAATCCTTCCGTAACGTGAAGATCCCAGGACTTACCAAACAACGTCACCCAATGCGTACCCGCCGCCAAGATAGCTTGCAAGAGTTGATCGTCCGCCGCTTTGCGCTGGGGCCGCCGGGTCGAACAAAACGCCACCAACTGAGATTGCTTGAGGGGATGCTGCTCTCGAACTTGCCAGAAAAACTGGACATCCTTAGGATTTGCCCCCGGCCATCCTCCCTCAATGAAGGGCATTCCCAGGTGATCTAGCTGCTGGGCAATGCGAATTTTATCCTCTAGGGATAGGGAAAGTCCTTCGCGCTGGGCACCATCGCGTAAGGTGGTGTCATAAATCCATACGGGGGAATGAGAGGGAGTTTCAGCCATGATCAACCGAGACGAATAAGGAATAACCTGGAGAATCTTAATTCTAGCGCTTGGGATGCGAAGTCCTAACAAAACTGAGAACATCCGAACATCCGATACCTTGCCCCCTTGGCTGCGTCCCCTTGATCTCCCGGACAAATTCAACATTTCCTGATTTTGGCTACCCACTTAAGGCGGAAGAGTGCGGCGCGGAGCGCCGCACTCTTCCCTTAAATTTTTTCGCGTTGGCCACGTCACGAAGCCACCCACCAGCATTAATCGAGGTGCCCATCCTGATGATCAGGACAAGGGGTGAAAGAAAAGAGTAAGCTAGGGATGCATTCTCTTCGAGATTGAAGATTGAGCTACCCCCAGCCCTTTGGGTTTATTGCACTACAACTAAAGCACTGCTGTGGCCACGCTTATTTCTTCTCCACTCACGTCTCTCGGCTCTCGATCTGTCCAGCCTCCTCGATCGGTCACCCGATCGAAAACCGGTTTCCCCACCAAGGAATCCCAACTGGGGAGATCTTTGCCCCCACTCAATTCTCCGAGCGCTCCTATGTCTGACCTCTCTCATCAGGACTCCGCGACTCAAGCCATTCATCACCATAATCAACAGACTTACCACCACTTAAAAATGGCGGTAGGGCTGAATTTGCGCCGCCAGTTCTTTATTGCGATTTGCGATAACTTGAACCTACGCAATAATTTGGCAATGCAGTTGCAAACGGAACTGATGGAGATTAGTAGTGGATCCGATCGCTCCAGCCATCAGCAGTTTATTAGCTTACTGTTAGATTTAGCAGACCCTAATCCCGTGGGACAAATTGCTACTTGGTTGCAACAACATCCCCAAGTCCTTCAACAGGGCAACCTGTTGGGCTTTCAAATGTTAGGCATTGAAGGGTTAACGCGGCAAAATCCTGCTATTCAGCGTCTCTTTTTAAGTTACCTCAGAACCATTGAACGCAATTTACCCCGCTTAAATTGTTCCGTCGTGTTATGGGTCACTCGCCCCTGGGCCAATACCTTACAGCAGGCCGCCCCAGAATGTTGGAACTGGAGTACGGGAATTTTTGAATTTGCCGGAGATCCCGTCCCCCTGCTCTCCAATTTATTCGATCCGGGGCTATTTCCAGAAGCGGAGCCCGTTACACCGAAGGAACCGGAACCCGGTACCACTTCAACCACTGCGGCTACGACATCACCAGCCCCTTCCCCCCCTCCTCGGGGACTGGGTGTGGAGCAATATTTAGAATTAGAAGAAATCTTAAAACAAGACCTGGCAGCCTTAGAGCAGGATCAAGAAGTCTTACTCGAAGATCCGGAGGATATTGGTCTGGGGGTGGCTTGGGTAACTTCCAGCCGCACGAGCCCGGAACCAGCAGTCGCACATCACGCCGAAACACGGGCCCATGCTTCCCCAGAGCCGGTCGTTTATCCAGCCTCCAGAACCACCGCAACGCCAGATCCTCAGGACACTCTACTCGAAGAAGATTTCTTAGTGGAGGAGGATTCCCTGCCCCCGGTCTTGGATCCCATGCCACCTCGATCCCTAAGCTTGGCAGAACTAGAAGCTCAAATTGAAGTCTTACGATCGCAAGAAGCTCCCCTGGCCCAAATGGCCCAAGCCCACCTCAACCTCGGTCGTTATTATCGCCAACAGATTGAACAGGGAGATTCCCAGACAGAGACTCTCCTCGGAGCGATCGCCGCCTATGAACAGGTCTTGGAATGGCTTTGTTTTAGTGAAGTGTCCCCGCAGGAAATGGGGGATGTGGTGTGGCCCGATATTCTCAACGATCTAGGCACCCTCTATTGGCTAGCCTCCCGCACTCCCTTGGAGGGGAGTGATGCCCAAGGGTATTTACAACAAGCGGTGCAAGCCTATCAACTCGGTTTGAAAAAAATAGATGAACAGGCACATCCCCGTTCCTATGCCATGCTGCAAAACAACTTGGGCACCGTCTTTAGTGATTTAGCCCAATGGGGCGAAGCCTTGCCCAACTTAGAAAAAGCAGTGGTGGCTTACCAAGCGGCGCTTCGGTATCGTCGTCCCGACACTGACCCCCTCAAATTTGCAGCGACCCAAAACAATTTAGGCACCGCCTACTGGCACTTGGCGCAGCACACAGACATGACCGAAAATCTCAAGCAAGCCATTAATGCCTACAATCAAGCCCTCCGCTATTACCGTCCCGATCGGGAGCCAAATAGCTATGCCATGATTCAGAATAATTTGGGCACCGCTTACTGGAACTTATCTCAATGTAACCCGGTAGACACGTTCGGTTTGTCTCCAGCGGAAAGCCATACCCAACCCGATCGCCGGGATTGGTTACTCTTAGCGGTGAATGCTTACCAAAGTGCCCTACGGTTCCGCACCATCGACACCGCTGCTGCCGCCTATGCCGCCACCCAAAATAACCTGGGCACCGCCTATTGGCACCTTGCCAACCTGGCTGGAGATCAAACTGCAACGGTACGCTCCTATCTCAAGCTCAGCATCGAAGCCTATCAAGCCGCTCTGAAAGCAGCGGATAAAGTCAATACCGGTGATTCAAGCGCCCTCAGTTTCGATCGCTATGCCACCCACAATAATTTAGGCTTAATTCTCTACCAAAGTGCAATGCTCAAGGATCCCAAGGACGAAACCTTTCAGCCGTCGGAAAATCAGCTTGCCTCCGCCCTGCACCATCACCTGCAAGCCCTCAAAGGCTGGCAGAACATTGCAGACCTATACCAAACGGCCCTCACGGCAGTGGTTCAAACCATCCGTACCTGTTATGAAGTGTGGGGAACAGCCGGTCAAAATCGTGCCCTCAATCAGGTTCCCGGTAGCCTGCTGGCGGAGGTTCTTAGTAAGCTCTGATTAGTCCAGTAGGGATTCAGGGTTTCAGCCTCACCTCCAGGCTTCTTGGGTATTCACCACCCCGTCAGGCTACGCCTGACACTCCTTCAGAGCAGGGGAATAAGATACAAAGGTACTGTTGGTTCCGACACCGTTAAAGTTTAAAGGGCAAGAGCCCTCGGTGCAGGCACGCACTTCTCCTGCCAGTTTTGAGAGTATGATTAAAAGTCAAAAAGGAGTCCGGTGTAACCTACATTTCGCAGGTTCATGAGAGACAATAATATTTCTGGCAATGTGAACCCAGTAATTTCAAAACCTGTAGATGAAAATCGGTAAGATTGGAAACGAGTTTACGCCCCTCAAGCCA
>JBEAPM010000078.1:0-3731 GCA_041164445.1 Cyanobacteriota bacterium | reverse complement strand
CAATGACTGTTCACGCCTGCGGCTTATTGCCCTAGCAGGAAGGCTTGGATAGGGACAACGGGCTTTTCTAGTTTACCACTTTTTAAACCCGGTCAAGGGCTTCGCAAGTGCCTAGGGCTATGGGGTTCAGCGATCGTTACAGCGGGAATCGACCGGCACCCTTGACACTGGCCATTTGGATAAGCAGCAGCCGTTAGGAAATGGTGCAAGAACGGCTGTAGTTGTTTGGTGTTTTTTATGCGTTCTGTTGAGTTTGCTTTCGTGGCTTCTGTGGCTGAGGGTTGCGGTGCTGTCGAGTGTTTCTGGCGGGAGTCTGGTCGGTCGTTCACAGGCTTCGTGGCTGAGGTGTGGTTTGAGTCTGGTCAGGCGGCTGGTGAGTTTGCGCGGGGCTGGGCTGCGGTCGTTGGTTACAGTGTGCTGGTGCGGCGGGTGTCGGTTTGTGCAGCGCCGGGGGGCTGGGTTTGTTCTGTTCCGTGTTTGGTTGGCTCCGGCGCAGTTCAGCTTGTTGGTGGTCAGCGGGGCGGTCAGGTGCGGGTGCGCTTGTCGTAGTCGGTTGGCTGGGTGCTTCGGTGCCCAGCTTTTTTCTTAATCCTCTTCTTCGTATTCATCCACCTCAAATAATTCCAGCTTCAGCCTTTCGACGAGGAACCGGCCAACCGAAGCCCAGGTAATCACCTCTGGATGTGGATCAATTGTTGGGGGCGGACAATACCGCAATTCTCCTGGGATGACTACCTAACCCCCAAAGGTGAAAGGCAAGAACTGGCAGAAGCGATCGAGTTATTTTATCAGGACTACATAATTAAAGGAGGGAACCAAGAGAACTGGAAGCGGCGTTATCTTCCTACCTTGAATAAGCTCTCTTCTCTAACTCCATCTGAACTCATCAGAGTGGTTAGCTCTACATCACCAGATAGTCGAAACCGTCAAATTTATTATGATGTGGTCAATAAGCTTGCCAAATTTCTGAGGGTCAGCGTAGATTTGGAAAGCTTAAGGGGCAACTACACTCCTACTCCTAGAAATATTCCTAGTGATGAGGAGATCGCTCAGGGGTATGACTTAATACCTAATCCTTCGTGGAAATGGGTTTACGGCATGATGTCAACCTATGGACTCAGGAATCATGAGGTCTTCAGGATTGACAGCTATTCCTATCCACGGATAAGCCTTAGAGAAAATACAAAAACCGGCAAGCGAGATTGCTATCCGTGCCTTGAATCTTGGATAGACCTCTGGAATCTAACGCAGATCAACCTACCATCTGTCAATCTAGAGCAGTCCAACCGTAGCATTGGAGAACGAGTAGCCCGACAATTTAAACGCTATGGCCTACCCTTTAGTCCCTACAACTTAAGACACGCCTACGCTATTCGCACCATTAGAGAAGGATGGCCTCATGTTCTGGCCGCCCGTTCAATGGGACACAGCCTGGCAACCCATAACCGCCAATACCATCGCTGGATCACCAGCCAGCAAGACCAAGAAATCTACGAGCAGATTATGAAGCAGAAATCTAACCCCAAAATTTGACCCCCAAATTGTCCCCCACGGAAAATCAGGTTCCGAAACCCTTGCCCTCTGGTTTCTCTTTGGGATGGACAGACATCTTCTAAGCGGTCGGTCACAGGTTCGAGCCCTGTCTGGAGCGTTTTGTGCTAGGGAAGAGTGCGCCGCACTCTTCCGGATTAAGTAGGTCGCTCCCTGAGCAATGCCTATGCCGTAATTGCTTGAGATCCTACCGCAATCCTCAATGGGTTGTGTGGTGTTTGCCCTTCGAGCACAGACCACAACGGTTTCAGCAGTCTAATCATTGCCACTGATTTAGGACTGCTGTAGCTGTAAAACTGGAATGGATGCGGGTCTGGACTCAATTGATGACGCGCCCTAAGGACTGTCTAACCGGCTATAGATTTGACCGTCATCCCACAGTGACTTGAACTGAGTGCCGATAGCACTGAGAAATCCCCAGCCGTAGAAAAAACCTCGCACAATAATTTTGAAGATGGATCCACTTTTGTGGCAGGGGGGATTCCCCAAAACGTGGCAATCAAATAAGCGCCAGTACAGTCGTAGACATTGCCCGATACTGAGATGTTTGAAGGACATCAAGAAGTGATTGTGATAGTGGGTAATCTGGTACTTTAGCGATCGGGTTGTAATGTCGTGGCAGCCTCCGGTGGGCTCTCCTAAATGAACGAGTACCGCCTCAGGGTCAAACCAAATCCGATAACCGGTCGGACGAATTGAAAGGCAAAAATCCGATTCTTCCCGTACCGCACTGCCTCGATATCGTTCATCAAAATGTAAAGAATGCTCTGTAAAAAGCGATCGTCGGAAGGACATATTACAGCCCCGAGCCGATAAAATGGGTTGGGGTTTAACGGTATGAACCAGATCCAGGTAATACCAGGCAATGCCCGGATCCGCTGCTTCGGGCGGTAACTGATCCTGGGTGAATTCTTCCGAATCTTGTTCCATAATCATCCGATCGAGAACCCGACCCGCGACGGCACCAATTTCAGGACGATCGCAAAAATTTTGTACATGTGCGGCCACAAAATTGGGCTTCATGCGCACATCATCATCAATAAAAATAATAATTTCACCGCTGGCTCGTCGAACACCAAAATTGCGCGCCCCGGGCAAGCTAGCCCAATTCAGACGAAACCAGCGAATTTTGCCTTCCGCTGCCAAACTTTCTAATAAAGTGGTTGTCGCAGGTTCGTGAGATTGAGTTTGGTCTATCACTAGGATTTCCAGATGAGGATAAGTTTGCTGTAACGCATCCTCCAGGGTTTCTCGCAGCGGTTTCTCGCGCAAATAGGTTGGAATAATCAGCGAAACAACGGACATATCAAAAGACCTAAGGTGAACCTAAGGGGGACAGAGGCTTTTTCTGGAAAGAGAAAAAGATGAACGGAAGAGTAGAATGCAAAGCCCCTACTCTTCCGCCTGAAGTTGATAGCCAGGATAGACCGGAGAGGGAGAGACGATTTATTCGTCCTCGTCCCCTTCAAAATCAGAATCCAGTTGGGTCAATTTAATATGTTTCCGCCCCAAGGTGATTTTAAATTCATCTCCGGGTCTGAGATCCATTTTCTTGGTATAAGCGGGGCCGATCAGAAGATTACCATTAGACTGTACGGCAATCCGATAGCTAGCGCTACGACCACCTCGTCCATTGGAATCTTTGCCCTTTCCGTCAAGCTCTAATCCGCCATCCGCTTCCAACAGGGCATTCAAAAACTTCATCATATTGACCCGCTCTAGCTTACCTTTTGTATAGGTAACATAGCCACAGGCCTTAGCCTTATCCTCTTTGGGAATATCTCCCAATTCTTTAACTTTTTCTAGAAGTTCAGTCCCAGTTAAAGGTTGAGTCATTTTTCTTCCACTACATGAACATAACGACATCAGACCTGTATTGATAGTTCTCTACGCCTAGACTACTCCTAGATCACGCCTAGACTACTCTGAGGCTATTCCTAGGAGGCTATTCCTAGCTGATTCCCAGGTTGTTCCTAGGCTGATTCAGTTAACGAGAAGGGGTAAGCTACCAGTTGACCGATCTCCGTTAAAGCAAGTAGACATGCCTTTGGGAACTTCATCTAGAAAGGCTAGAAGACTTCCCAAATCGATCGCTTGAGGAGTTGAGTGTTGAAAACTACCTTTACAGGATTACTATTAGTTCTATCATGCTTTTTGAAAAAATAGCAAAGAATTCAAAA
>JBEAPM010000077.1:0-8223 GCA_041164445.1 Cyanobacteriota bacterium | reverse complement strand
TGTCTTCGGTTTCCAGGGGGGGTTTGGCCAGGTAGCGAAACAATGTCGTTAGGAGTAGCCCCCCAACGATCGTCACGGCGGAACACAGCAGGACTGTCCGTAATAGTGTAGGGAAGCTTGAGGGGCGTTGAGACTGAGACACGGGTGATCCGGGTGACCTCTTTTCCCGTGTTCTTGAGTGAATTTGCCCCGGTTGTTCAGGGGGCTTAACAGTGACCGGTGAAAAACTGGCTCTAGGGGGTTCTAGCTGGCTGGAGATTGGGGACGATCGGGGAGTATTTTCCTTCAGCGTTGAAGTTTGAGTTTTAACTGGAGGAGAACTGACGGGAGGTGCAGCTTGAGATTTCAGGGTTGGCTTAGGCCCTGCAACTCTGAGTTTGCGGGGAAGCACTCGCGGTTTTGACTTTGCGCGATCGGCTGCTCTAACGGGTCGCTTAGGCCGGGCTGGAAATGCGCTTACCGGACTAACGGGGTCTTGATGCGGAGTCTGGGGATCTGCGTCGATCTCCTGACGCTGGGGATAAAATTCCGTTAAATCTGCCTCTGGGGAGAGATCCGCTAACTCCCGAACGATCGTTTCTACGCCGATTTCATTGACAATTTCCGGAACCCCATAAGCTGCTGGAATACTAGCGATCGTCGTTTCCAGTTGAGAGAGATTACAGATGGAAATTCTAGAACCAAATTCAAAGCCATTAATCATGGCCGTGGGGATCGTAAATTGAGCTTGATCCGGTGCGACAATTAAAGGATTGATAAAAACCTTCAGACCATAGCGGCGGAACAAATAGTTAAGACCATTTTGAATCATGAGAGAATATCGTCTGACTTGAACATAGGGATTCGTACCCACAGATTTAATTTCTTGTCCATCGCAGATCCATTTCTCATTTTGACTACCGCTCCAAACTCCAACATAATTCTTCGCTTCTAGACAGACAAAAACACCCGGCGAGAGAATTAAAACTGCATCTATTTCATGTTGTACTTGCTTTTCATTACAAAAGGAAAAGCTCATTAAAGCGTAGCCCTCTAATTTGGAGGTTGCTAAGATTTTTTGGAGTTGTTTCTCTAGATAGTTATCTAAGGTTTTTTGAGGTGGGAGTAAAACTTTCATAACCGTAACTGTCGTAAATCAGGGTATCAATTTAAGGCGGAAGAGTGCGGCGCGGAGCGCCGCACTCTTCCATTAATTTTTTCGCTTTCAGTGAAAAGTCTATAGAGCTAGTGAACGGGATGATTTAAACGCTGAATGGAGAGCTGAATGTGGTTGGGGTCGGACTCACATCCAATAAACCTACGCCCCAGGGACAAGGCCACAACGCCCGTGGTGGAAGATCCGGAAAAAGGGTCAAAGACTAAATCCCCGGAGTTAGTACTCGCCCGCAGACATCGAGAAACCAGGGCAACGGGTTTTTGGGTGGGGTGTTTTCCCTGTTGCTTTTCCTGTTTACTGGGGGCTGACATTTTCCAGACATTTTTCATTTGTTTGTCTCCATTTTCCGCCTTCATTTCTTCATAATTAAAGGTATACTTATCCTTGCCCTTACGAGCCTTGGTGGCCCATAAAATTAACTCTGTGGAATGGGTAAAACAGCGGCAGCCTAAATTGGGGGGTGGTGCAGGTTTTTCCCAGATAATATCATTGAGAATCCGAAAGCCAATCTGTTGCATGGCAAAGCCAACGGAAGGATAGACATGTAAGGTTCCCGTAACCCAGATTGTTCCCGTCGGTTTTAAGAGCCGATAACAAGATTGCAACCAAGTTCGATTAAATTCATGATCTAAATCTGCCCCCTGACTGCGATCCCACTCTCCTTTATTGACCTTAACCATGCGGCCACTGATACAGGTCATGCCATCATTGGATAAATTATAGGGGGGATCAGTCCAGATACAATCGATACTTTCTGCGGGCATAGACTCCATTAATGCTAAGCTGTCTCCCTGGTATAAATAAGAGTCTCCAGTTGCGGACTTCCAGACAACATCGGCTTGCATTGGTGTTAAGTCTACGGGTGAAGTCATGAATCCCAATTGATGCGGTGTATCTTAGGTTAAAGGACTTGCGATCGGATCCATTACTTTGCAGTTTGGGCAAAGTTGCCTAGGGAAGGGAACAACAGGCGGGAGGCTACTGGATTGCCTGACAACAAGTACTCAGTATAATGTACCTTAAATTGCCCAAAGGTTTTAGCCCCAGAGGAGATAATCTGCCATGACTGAAGCTGCTATTCTTGATGCCCCTAACGCTCCTACCCCCTTAGTCACGAGCCCCGCCTTAGTGGTCGAGAATCTGAGCAAAACCTACCGCACGGGGTTCTGGTTAAATCGCAAAGTGCAATCTCTGAAAGGGGTTTCTCTCACGGCCCATCAAGGGGAAACCTTTGGTTTGCTGGGCCCCAATGGTGCGGGCAAAACGACCCTGCTCAAAAGTATTTTAGGAATTGTTCGTCCCAGCGGCGGCTCCGGAACTATTTTAGGTCACCCCCTAGGGGATCGAGAAATTCGTAAACGGATTGGTTACTTGCCAGAAAATCCGTATTTCTATGAATATTTGACGGGTTGGGAAGTCTTGGAGTTTAGTGCTAGTTTGTTTCAAATTTCCAAGGCGGATGCCCGCAAGCGGATTGTGGAATTATTAGATTGGGTGGGGTTATCTCAACAGGCGGCCCGTAAAAAACAACTGCGCCAATATTCTAAGGGAATGTTACAACGGGTGGGGGTAGCCCAGGCGTTAATTAATAATCCTGATGTGGTCTTTTTAGATGAACCGATGTCAGGCTTAGATCCCTTGGGCCGTTATCAAATTCGAGAAATTATTCTTTCTCTGAAATCCCAGGGGAAAACTATCTTTTTTAACAGTCATGTGCTCTCGGATGTGGAAAAAGTCTGCGATCGTTTAGCCATTTTAGCCCGAGGGGAATTACTCTGTATGGGAACGATCGATGACCTGCTAGGGAAAGCGGAACAGTATCAAGTTCGGGGTCAGGGCGGTAATACGGAAATTCTCAGTCAATGGGTAGAATCTTTAACCTTTGATGATCAATATTGGCAAGGGTTACTCAAGGGGGAACCACAGGAATTTTTAGGCAGCTTACGCTTAATGGGAGCCCAGTTATTATCTTTAAACCTCTATCGCCCCTCCCTAGAGCAATTTTTTGTTGAAGAACTTCGCCAGCGCAATATCCAACCCAGTGAGTAGCATGAATCCTAGCGTGAATAGCATTGAAGTCGATCGTCTGGGGAAAACCTATCCCGTTGCCCTTAAATCTGCTGGACTGGTCAATACTCTGCGTCACTTTTTTCAGCGTCGCTATCGCTATATTGAGGCAGTAAAGCCCCTCTCCTTTACGATCGCTCCGGGGGAAATTGTCGGGTTTTTGGGCCCGAATGGTGCGGGAAAAACCACCACCTTAAAAATGCTCACGGGGTTAATTCATCCCTCTAGTGGCTCGGCCCGCATTGCGGGGCATGAACCCTTTCGGCGGGAATCGACCTTGCTGCGCCAAATTAGTTTAGTCATGGGGCAAAAGCAGCAATTAATTTGGGATTTACCCGCCATTGATTCCCTGACGATTAATGCTGCCGTGTATGGGTTATCCGATCGGGAAACTAAAGAACGAATTGATACCCTGTCCGAAATGCTAGGAGTGAGGGATCAACTTACCCAACCGGTGCGAAAATTGTCCTTGGGGGAGCGGATGAAAGCGGAACTCTTGGCCGCCTTATTGCATTATCCTAAAATTCTATTTTTAGATGAACCCACCCTCGGTTTAGATGTCAATGCGCAGATCGCCATTCGTCAATTTTTGAAAGACTATAACGATCGTTTTGCTGCCACAATTTTGTTGACTTCCCATTACATGGCGGACATTACCGCCCTGTGTCAGCGGGTACTGGTGATTCATCAAGGACAACTGATCTATGATGGAGGCTTAGATGCCCTAGTGGAGAAGGTAGCTCCCTGGCGGGAGGTTCATTTAGACTTAGAAAATGCGGCGGATTTAGAGGTCTTTCAAACGGGAAATTGTCCCTACGGCCAAGTGGAAACGATCGATGGTTTATCGGTACGCTTACTCGTGGATCGGGAAACCTTAACCCAAACTATTTCACAGTTATTAACCCAGTTCCAAATTCTCGATTTAAGTATTAGCGATCCCCCGATCGAAGAAGTGATCGGTCGAGTGTTTCAAGAAGGCACCCATTAAATTTCTAGCTTGATTTTCTTATCGTGAGGTTACTAGAATCATGAACAGTTTACTAGCAGAAGCATTTGATAAAGCACAAAATTTGCCCGTCCATCTTCAAGATGAACTGGCTCAGCAACTCCTGGAGGATATTGAAAGTGAATTGCAATGGCAACAAACCTTATCTCAACCTCCAAGCTCTGTCCTGGAAAATCTGGCTCGTCAAGCCCTTCAAGACTCCCTAGAAGGTAAAACTCATGAGATGGGCTTTGATGAACTATGAAATCGGAGCTAACAGAAGACTTTGTCAAAAGTTTTGCTCAATTACCAGCAAGAGTTAAACAAACCGCCAGGAAAAATTACCGACTCTGGAAGCAAAACCCCTCTCATCCCAGCTTAGAGTTCAAAAAACTGAACACAAAAGAACCTCTCTACTCTGTCAGAGCTGGTATGGGCTGGCGAGCTATCGGTGTTTTAAAGCAACCCAATACGATCGTTTGGTTCTGGATAGGATCCCATAGTGAATATGACAAGTTACTGAAGCGATTTTAGATGCTGTTCAGCAAGGATTTTATCTCCCTTACTAGGTGTAGTTTATAACCGTTTAAATTGAACTCGGTACACCGGCAAGTTACGCCGTAAAACCGATCGCTCCCGCTCTGTGGGAACCTTGAGGGGATTGTCGGGAATCCAGTCTGGTTCTAGACGTTGAAAGGCTGGATTTTCCTGAACACGCTCAATCATTTCTAAAATCACGACCTCTACATCAGACTGGAGAAAAAAGAGGCTCCCCGGAACCATAAACCGAGCCAACTGACTCACCAGTTCCGGTTGTAAAACTCGGCGCTTTTGATGACGCTTTTTGAACCAGGGATCGGGAAATTGTACCGTCACATACTGTAAGGATCCAGGGGGTAAAGACTCTAGTAACGCTGGAGCGTGCTGGTTAATATTGCAAAATAGATAATACAAATTGGTGAGGTTTTGCTCCCGGGCCCGATCGTTTGCCTCTTCCACCAGGGATTGTCGAATTTCTGTCCCCAGAAAGTTCCACTCGGGATGCAACTGAGCCATTTCGAGTAAAAAGGTACCCCGCGCTGAGCCAATGTCTAAATGTAAGGGTCGATCGAGGTGGGCAAAACACTGCTGCCACTCTGGTAAAACGATCGCTTGTTGAAACTTTGCACTCAGGGGGTTAACGTGTTGACGAACGCGCATACTCACCCGTTTTGCTCCTCCGATCGCTGATAGGCTAGGTAAACTGCTTCTAAAAAATGATCCGCACTCATATCGTAGGGCAGGGTTTCCAGAGCAATAATGCCCTGAATCTCCTTCGCTAATTTTAAGCTGAGTTGACGTTTAGCCTGAGCTTCCAGCAAGGTGCGGCGCTGCAAATACTCCCGCACCACCGCAAAGTCATCGGGCAGCAAGGCCTCTAACCGAGCGGTGCTGACGAGACGATCGGCAATTTCCGTTGCCGTGGAGGACACCTGCAGGCTTTTCTCCCTGGGGCTTTGCTCTGTTTTTACCACGAGGGTTCCCGCTAACCAATCTCCTAAGCGCTTTTCCTGGGGGGTGAGGGCAATCAGTAAAAAGCCGACAAAGAAGAGATCATCGAAGGGACGTAACAGCGCTCTCAGGGCCGCCTGTCCCAAACGAGCCGGTCGTCCATCATCCCCAATCACCCGAATTTTGGCAAAGCGTTTGCCTGGGGTTTGCCCCTGCCACAGGGTTTCAAAAATGACAAAGTACCCCACATAGATCACAAAGGTGACTAAGAGAAAAATGGCCACCAGCCACATTTCCAAGGTGTCCGTACTCTGGAGCCACTGGGAGAGCAGGTCGATCGTTTGCTCCGCTAGAAAACTCCAGAGCCAGATCAACAAGCTGAGCAATAAGCCCCAGACCGTGTAGTCCACCATCAAAGCCAGGGCGCGACTACCAATGCCCGCTAACCAAAATTCCAGTTCAACACTTTCCGGGGTTTGCAGGTGAATAGGCTTAGAAAATCGCATATTCTCAAAAGGAGTTCAACAGAAGAGACTAATCATCGTAGGATAGATTCCGGCTACTTGTGAGATTTCGCCATGCATTTTCAATCCGTCATTGCGACCCTGCATCAGTTTTGGAGCGATCGAGGGTGTTTAATTGTGCAGCCCTACGATACGGAAAAAGGCGCAGGTACCAAAAGTCCCCATACCTTCCTCAGAGCGATCGGCCCGGAACCCTGGTCGGTGGCCTACGTGGAACCCTGTCGTCGTCCTGCTGATGGTCGCTATGGCGAAAATCCCAACCGAGGGCAACACTACTATCAATACCAGGTGCTGATCAAACCCTCACCGGACGACATTCAAGAAGTCTATTTAGAATCTCTACGGGCCTTGGGGATTCATCCGGAAGATCATGATATTCGTTTTGTGGAAGATAACTGGGAAGATGCCGCCGTGGGAGCCTGGGGCGTGGGCTGGGAAGTGTGGCTGGATGGCATGGAAGTGACCCAATTTACCTATTTCCAGCAGTGCGGAGGCTTAGATTGTCGCCCCGTGTCCATTGAAATCACCTATGGCTTAGAGCGCCTGACCATGTACCTGCAGTCCGTAGACTCCATTTTTGATATTACCTGGAATGAAGCCCTGACCTATGGGGATGTCCATCTGCAGGGGGAAATTGAAAACTCCACTTATAACTTTGAAGCTTCCGATCCCCAGACCCTCTTTAACCTCTTTGGCATTTATGAAACGGAGGCGAAGCGCTTGATGGAAGGGGAATTAGTCTTACCCGCCTATGATCAGGTGTTGAAATGTTCCCATACCTTTAACCTCCTCGAAGCGCGGGGAGTCATTTCCGTAACAGAGCGCACCCGCTACATTGGTCGAGTCAGGGGCTTAGCCAAGCAAGTAGCACAGTTATACTATCAACAACGGGAGAAGTTGGGCTTTCCCTTATTAAACTAAGGTTTAAGTTAAGGTTCTTAGGGTTCCGTAGCAATGCCATACAATTTGAGACTTTCCCGATAATCCTCTTGAATCCGATCGCGGAGTTCGGGCGGGAAAACCACCACGCAGTCGGCACCATAGCGCCGGATCTCCCGCAGTAACCAAAAAGTATTGGTCACTTTCCTGATGACCTGTCGTACCTTGTCCCGATCGGGATGCCACTGGTTGACTTCTTCGACATTATTTTTGGTGCGGTAAGCAAACGCGAGATTATTGAGCAGGTGAAACTCCACTTCAATCACATCTAGAGGCCGCCAGTGACCTTGAATTTCGGTGATGGCGGTTTCTTCGGGAATGCGATCGAGCCGGAGACACCAGTTATGGTTCAGGGCGGGCAAATCTTGGTTGCCTTCTGTTTCTGCACACCAGCAGTCCAGGTATTCCCGATCGTCATGTTGTTTGAATTCTGCGTAGTAAATATGAAACTCTAAAAGGCGATCGGCGGCATCCTGATAGGTTAAGCGAAACGGTTGCATCCGGTAGCGCAGTTTCTCGATTGCTAAGCGCCAGGCAGGGGCGGGTTTTGCCACAAAGCTAGTTAATTCTTTGCGCAGGGGTGTGGTTAATTCACTGCGCTCTAGCAGTAATTCAGCGATCGCTCTAGCTTCGTTAATATTGCCCCGATCCACCAGTAAACCCCGGATCCGATTCAAAGTCTCAATGCGATCGTCTGACCAGTCGTCATTGAGCACAACCCGGAATTTTCCCTGGGCAATGCGCTTAATCAGTTCCGAGACATTGGGTTTTTCGCCCCAATAAATCTGAAACTTGCTGGCGAGGGTTTCCAGTGCTTGCTTTTCTCGCTCGGAGACGGAGAGGTTGATAGACGATCGCTTTTGGGGCATAGGGGGTGGGGGAGAGGTTTGAGGTTTGAATTAGGGAGTAGGGGGTAGGGGTTAGGGAAGAGTTTTGAATTTTGAGGTTTGAATTAGGGAATAGGGGTTAGGGGTTAGGGAAGAGTTTTGAATTTTGAGGTTTGAATTAGGGAATAGGGGGTAGGGGTTAGGGAAGAGTTTTGAATTTTGAATTTTGAGGTT
>JBEAPM010000076.1:0-2814 GCA_041164445.1 Cyanobacteriota bacterium | reverse complement strand
GATATTCCTTACTGGTCAGAACGGCAACGGGAAGCAGAATTTGACTTTGATGCGGAAGCACTGCGTCCCTATTTCCCTTTACCTCAGGTGCTCAACGGCCTATTTGCCCTGGCGAAACGGTTATTTGGCGTCACCATTACCCCCAGCCCGGATCCGGTGCCCACCTGGCATCCCGACGTACAATTCTTTCAGGTGCAAAACGAGCAAGCCCAAACCATTGCTTACTTCTATTTAGATGCGTACAGTCGGCCAGCAGAAAAACGGGGAGGCGCGTGGATGGGGGATTGTTTAAATCGGGGTCAAGAGTGGATCGAGGGGCATCAGGCGCTACGGTTGCCCGTTGCCTATTTGATCTGTAATCAAACGCCTCCGGTGGGGGACAAACCCAGCTTAATGACCTTTGGTGAGGTGACAACCCTGTTCCATGAGTTTGGTCATGGATTACAACATCTGCTGACCACCGTTAACTATAGTGGTGCGGCTGGGATTAATAATGTGGAATGGGATGCGGTGGAACTCCCCAGTCAGTTTATGGAAAACTGGTGCTACGACCGTCAAACCCTGTTCAGCTTAGCGAAACATGTTGACACGGGGGAACCATTACCGGAAGCGGAGTACGACAAAATTCTGGCCGCCCGTCACTTTATGAGTGGATCGGCTATGTTGCGGCAAATTAACTTCAGCTTGCTGGATTTAGAACTCCATCACCGCTATCGTCCCGACGGCCCGGAAACCATTGAACAAATTGGCGATCGCCTAGCGAAAACGACGACCATCTTGCCACCACTGCCGGAAAATGCCTTTCTCTGCTCGTTCGGGCATATTTTTGCGGGGGGGTATGCCGCTGGTTATTACAGCTACAAATGGGCGGAAGTCTTAAGTGCCGATGCGTTTGCTGCTTTTGAAGAAGCGGGGTTAGACAATGAGGCGGCTGTTCAAGCGACAGGACAACGCTTTCGGGATACAGTGTTAGCCCTGGGGGGAAGTGTTGCGCCTAGTGCTGTTTTTGAGCAATTCCGGGGTCGCCCTCCCCACACTGAACCGTTACTCCGCCATAATGGCTTGTCCCTTGCTGCCTAAGGGGTGACGTTTGCCAGAATCGGGGCGTTAGGCGCTAATGGCTAAAACGTGTCTAAAGGTTAGGACAGACCATCATCCTGCGGGATAATGGTCTGTCTGTGACGCCAGCCCTTATAGTTAGTCGAAAAGTATTGACAGCCAAGCTGCCAATGAAATTCTGAAATGGCAAACTCTATCAAACGTCATCAAAATAAACAATTATTGGCTAAACCTTTTTTGAAATGGGCTGGGGGGAAAACCCAACTCTTAAGTCAAATTCAGACACTATACCCTCCCGATTTAATACATGGTACTCTAACAAACTATGTTGAACCTTTTATTGGAGGCGGTGCAGTTTTTTTTGACGTCGTTCAAAAATATGGCATCTCATCAGCGTTTCTCTACGATATTAACCCAGCGTTGATTATTGTCTATACGACCATCAAAAAAGATTTAGAAAAATTGATCGAAAAACTCATTGACTTTTCTGAAAAATATAAAATCCTTGATGAAAACCAAAGAAAAGATTATTTTTATCAGATCAGAGATCAATATAACATCCAACGACAAACATTTAATTTATACCAGTACAATAAGGAGTGGATTACAAGAACTGCTCAGCTTATTTTCTTGAATCGAACCTGTTTTAATGGATTGTTTCGCTTAAATAAGCAGGGGGACTTTAATGTGCCCTATGGTCGCTATAAGAATCCTAAAATTGTTGATGAACAGAATTTAACCGCCGTTTCTCACCTTCTCCAAATAGCAGAAATTAAGTTAGGTGACTTTCAGCAATGTCAAGACCATATCAATAGCAAAACTTTTGTATATTTTGATCCCCCCTATCGCCCTTTAAATGCTACAGCACGTTTTACCGCCTATTCAACCTTCAGCTTTGACGATAAACAACAACGCAGACTCGGTAAATTCTTCGCAGAGATGAATGAGTTAACAAATGCTAAAATGATGCTCAGCAATTCTGACCCTAAAAATGAAGATCCCAATGACAATTTCTTTGATGTGCTCTATCAAGACTTCACGATTCACCGAGTTGCAGCAAAGCGCATGATCAATAGTAATGCTAAACGAAGGGGGACCATCAGTGAAATTATTGTGACAAACTACGATCACGATGCGCTCTCATTTGAACGAGAGAGCGATATTCAGTCAGAGATCATCTAAACAGCAACTATTACTCACCAAAACTATTACTCACCAAGGAAAATTATGGGGTTACTCGTTGACGGCATTTGGCAAGACCAATGGTACGACACTGCCAGTACAGGGGGGCGTTTTGTGCGGCAGGCCGCTAAAGCGCGTCACTGGATTACCCCCGATGGTTCAGCCGGGCCAACGGGTGATGCGGGCTTTAAAGCGGAGGCTGGCCGCTATCATCTCTATGTTTCTTTGGCATGTCCTTGGGCCCATCGCACATTAATTTTCCGCAAACTCAAGGGCTTGGAGGGAATGATTGATATTTCCGTCGTGCATTGGTTGATGCGGGATAAGGGGTGGACGTTTGCGCCTGGTCCTGGTGTCATTGCCGATCCTTTGTTTCAGGCAGACTATCTTTATCAAGTTTATTTACAGGCAGATGCCCACTACAGCGGTCGTGTTACCGTGCCTGTGCTCTGGGATAAGCAGACCAATACCATTGTGAATAACGAATCATCGGAAATTATTCGCATGTTTAACAGCGCGTTTGATGGGCTGGGCGCCATCCCTGGGGATTATTACCCCCCAGTACAGCGGACT
>JBEAPM010000075.1:0-3562 GCA_041164445.1 Cyanobacteriota bacterium | reverse complement strand
CCCCCTTCAGAAGGGAGACTTTCAAGCCTTTTTTCCATTCCCCCCCTTTCGGACGGGGGGCTAGGGGGGATCCAGATATTTCTCCCTTAAACTCATTCCCTCTGTTACTTATCTTCAACCTCGAAGTATTCAATGATCAGGTTAATGCGATCGGTTTCGCCATTGTTAACACCACCATGTAAAGCCTTGTTGTTGACTTCATAGGCATAGCCTTCTTCAAAGTGATAACGACTACGACCAACAATGAATTCTACTTCAGGGTTTGTTTGGATCGGAATGTGAATTTTGTGGGTGAAATAAGAGGAACCGTAGGGATCAATGTGCAGGGAGATTTTGCTATGGGCGGGCAATTTTGCCAACATCACACGGGAGAAATTACCCTGTTTGTAGCCATAGGCTTTAGTGGCTTGATCCATGACTGGTTGCAAACGAGATTTCCACTCATCCCAAATCGGATAGGCGATCGTTTCCCAGTGCTTATCGTAGTCTTTGACAAAGCAAAAGACAATGTGCTCTGTGCGGCCAAGCTGTTCAAATTTATTGGGTTTTGCGGTATCTTCAGACTCCCACAGACCTTGAGGAAGGTTGAGAATATCATTACGGATAGCAGAAATATCCACTGCACCCAGTTCTCGGACTGTTTTCGCTTTTTTAGGACTAGCGAGAGCGGTTTGATCTTTGGGCATTAAGGTTGCGACCATTTTAGTTCCTCCACAAGTGAACAAATTGAATGCGTAAGGGGTAACACAGGGTTAATTTCGTCCTCATGTTTGCGCCACTTATCGGGGGACGATGCCGATAGGGTCATGCAGGACGTGGGTAACCCCTTTGCCAGCGATCGTTCAATAGTTTCATCTGGCATTAATCCTGCAAACTTGCTCATGTTCCGAATGGTGGTTTGAGGCGTATTCACCAAATCGTCATAATCAATAAACTGCCACTCATGGCGAGGAAGTTGCTGCAAATCATTGAAAATACAGGTATTGGCAGCAGTCCACTGATGGGCAACAATTTCAGCGAGGGAACAATGAGTTAAATTTTGCCAATTGGGAATGAGTAAAAAACTCCATTCTTTATAGGGCCAATTGGGTAAATCTCGGTAAGAAACAAAGCGACGTAGCCGCCACCCTTCTAACATGCTGCTGATATTAGCGGCGGGCTTGCGGTAAAGATAAATAAAACGAGCTTCAGGAAAAACTGCTTTGAGAAAAGAAATTCTTAAGGCATTTTTTGGTGTTTTTTCCAGGAGGCGAATAGGCTGAGAGCGCTGTGTGGCATCGAGGCTGAGATAGGAGATGTTTCTTGAATTACGCAGTTGGGCAACAAAGCGCTTTTGTAACGTTTGAATAATCTCAGGGGTCACGATCGTTTCATCGAGTTGATTAGACTGATAGTGATGGCTAGAGGGATGAAGTTCGGAAATTCCCTCAATCAAATCATGACTCTCTTTGCCGATACTCCAGAATTCTGGAAACCGAGATAAGGTTTCAAAGAGCAAGGTACTGCCGGCCCGAGGGGCAGATACAATAAAAATGGGATTTTTAAAGTGAGGAATCTCTTGTTCCTTTACCCCTTGCCAAGCTTGAATGACTTCTTTTTTACGTTTAGCCATCACCTGACGACTAAATTGTCGCAATCCAGTTTGTTCAGTAGGCATCAACGCGGAACCAATAATTTTAAGCGATCGTTGTCCCTGCCCAGTCATGGACAAATAGCGATTTGCTTTGGTCGTAATATTCTCTTTGAAAAAAAGAATGAGATCCCGATATGTGAGTTCTCCCCGTAAGCTATAGCCAAATTGATGGAACGCTTTGATCCAGTTGCGAGAAAATTGATCGAGTTGTGTCACTAAGGCTTGATATTCTGCTAGGGGTGCTTCAGACTGTAACTCTGTCTTCAGCGGTTCCAGGAGATTATCCAGTTCTAGGGGATTTATGACCCGGAAACAATAGGGAACAATCGATAAAGTGGGTTTTAGATCTAATTTAAATTGATAGGGATTGTTAATCCAGTTTGGCAAATCAAAATCTAAAGGAGTTTCAATCCATAGCGCGAGAAAACGATCGTTTCCGTGATAGCTTAGGGAATAGCGATCGGAGGGATTAAAAAGATAGAGCCGATTTGGATCCAGGCTGAAGGATTCCCCTTGAATTTTGAGAGAACACTGATCTCCATTCAGCAGTGGAATCCACAGCGATCGATGGACAGATTGATAATAGGTCTGGCTATCGTTATAACTTCGCTGTTCCTCTGATTTAAGTTGGACAATGCGGGTTCGTCCGAGCACAATGCTGGACTGGCTTAACCAGTTTTGTAGAGTAGGGCATTGGGTCAGTAATGAAGTGGGCTTTAAACCACTACTTAAGGGTAAATCATTAGTTAATTTTCCCCCTAGCGCAATTAAAGGTAACCCTTGAGCAAAGTTTTGCCAATCTACGTCCGAAAATTGCTGGAGTTCATTTTCTAAACGATCGGGGTAGAGATCTTTGGGAAGCTTGTAGGTTTGAATAGGGGTCGTAATAATCATAGGGATTAGGGGATAGGGATTAGGTTTTAGGGATTAGTTCTGAATAATTATTCTTTGTAGGTTGGGTAGAGCAGAGCGAAACCCAACGATGGGCTAGGGATTATAGAATAAAGGGTTAGGGCGGCAAAGCCGCCCGCTCTTGACTTAGGTGAAGAAGTTCTGAATGGCATCTGCTAGGGTTTGACTAACGAAATCTCCGTAGAGCATTCCTTTACGAGTCAATTCCAATGTATCCGCAGAAACGGTGATTAAGCCTTCTTGTTGAAGTTCACGAAGAGTGCCAGCACAAATTTTTTCTAATTTGCAGCCATGACGTTCCTTAAAGCCTTTGAGATCCAGGCTTAATAATTTGGCTCCCATCAGGACTTCCCGCACCATTTGATCTACGGTGTTAAAGCGATACCCCCGGCTTAAAGGTAAGCTATGATCTTCTAATGTAGAAGCATATTTTTCCATGTCACTGGTATTTTGTAAGAGAGAATCTCCTAGGGAACCAAAGGCGGAAACTCCGAAACCATAAAAGTCCATCCCTCGCCAAATACTCGTGATATATTGACTTTCATCACAGCCATCTTTGGTATAGGTAAAGAAGCTCCAAGGTAGATAATTGGAGTCCATTAAGACATTCATTGCATGTTCAGCAAACTGCATCTCTTTTTCCTCAGAGGGTAAGGCGATTTCTTCCTTACGCACCCCTTGATCAAAGACTTCAGTATTGGCAAAGGCTTCCATCTTATAAACAGTGATACTTTCCACACCGGTTTGGATAGCCCGTTTTACACTTTGGTCCCAGGTTTCATCTGTTTCCCCAGCTAAACCGCTGAGCAAGTCAATATTAATATTCCACTGACCTGCACCGACTTCCTGAGCCAGTTCGATCGCTCTGTAGGCTTGCTTTTCATCGTGTCCCCGACCACTTAATTTGATGATTTTATCTACAAAGGATTGCATTCCCATGCTGAGGCGGGTGACCCCAAGATTTTTCAAGGTTTCTAATTTAGACCGAGAAATTGTGAGGGGTTCTGCTTCAAAGGA
>JBEAPM010000074.1:0-7516 GCA_041164445.1 Cyanobacteriota bacterium | reverse complement strand
TGCGTACTGCACATTCAAAGCCGGGATCGCCGGTCATGGCAGGGGGTTTAACTCCATACTTAAAGCGGGCGCGACCCACATTGAGGGTGACGGCGTACTACATGATCAAAGCCGCGATCGTAACTAAACCGGGATACACAACGGTAGGGGACATAGAAACTCCTTCTGAGAACGGGGGCGAGGGAAAGATTTAAGAACGGGAGGCTAAAAACTGCTCAACTTCCGGGGGATAGGGCTGGGCAGCGATCGCTCCCGGTTTGAGGGTAGTTAAAGCGCCCACCGCACTGGCATATTCTATAATCTTGGGCCAAGGAAGGGGAGCCTTGGGGCAATTGAGGAGTTGATGGATAAAACCTGCCAGAAAACTGTCTCCCGCGCCGGTCGTATCCACCGTCTCCACCCCAAAGGCTGGCACCTGACCCTGTTCTCCTTGGAGCCAGTATCGACAACCCGCCTCGCCAGCGGTGAGTAAAATGCCTTTCACCCCAGGATACTGGGCTTGAATGGCTTCTAAATCTTGGGTTTGGAAGAGTAGATCCGCTTCTTCATCCGTTAACTTAATCCAATGGGCTTGGGTCAGCAGATCTTTGATTTTAACGATCGCTACGGCGGGATCAACATTTTCCCAGAACATGGGTCGCCAATTCACATCCACCACAATCTCTGCCCCCGCCGTCCGGGCCCGCTCAATGGCGGTCGCAATCCCCGCTGCACTTTGCTCTGCCGCTAGACCCAGGGTTCCGGTCACCAAGAGGTCTAAAGCCGCAAAACAGCGATCGGGAAGATTATCCCCTTGCAAAAAGGCATCGGCAAAGCCATAGGTCGATCGGCCACTAAACCCCGCAAAACGACGATCGCCCGCCGCATTGCGCAAAACATCCACCACCCGAGTTGGCGCAGTGGTATGGGACTGCAACCCCGTCAGATCTACCCCAATCTCCGCCAGTAATTGCTTTAAGTCCTCCCCTGCAGCATCCTCACCAATACACCCCAGAAATCCGGTAGGGGTGCCTAATTTCACCAAACCACAGGCTACATTTGCGGGGGCACCACCGGGATAGGAATGCCAATGGGTTACCTCTTCCACCCGATTCGCAGGATGATCGGCAATCCGATCGAATAAGACCTCGCCCACACAGAGCACACGGGGAAGGTTAGGCAGAGCAATGGTCATAGAAATTTCTTCGGGACTAACAGCGGTTCGTGAGATTATCTTACGCCAGCCCTTGGCCAAAACGGCAGCAGTCCTTAAAGCAGCACGCCAAAATCAACAAAAAAATGGGTTGGCTACGCCCACCCACTACTGGTAGTCATTACTGCATGGTGACTGGATTGTGCCAACGCAGGTAGACCCCCTTCAGGGGATGGAATGGGCGCTGAGTGCCCGTTCCATCACTGCCATGTTCCAAACGCAAAGCCCTTAAAGCCTAAACCGCAGGTTCAATCCGACCATAAAAGAGACCGCGAACTTTAACTTCAGCGGCTTCCTTGCCTCCCATGTCGGTATCCGTGGCTTGAACGGCTTCAAAGATGCCACCAATTTCGCCAGTTTCGCTATCTACTTTAGAAACCAATAGGCTCATGTGACCTTCGCCCACTACAAACTGCTTCGTGTTTTCCCGTTCAATTTCGTCTTGATCCCCTTGGGGAACGATACCCACAGCACTCTGATAACCAGTGGTCAAACCCCGGGCTTTCGGATCGAGGAAGTTGGAGGTGCGGTAAGAGGGCACCTTATAATCCCCTTCCAAATCGGTGGAGGTGGTAATAGCGCTGACGGGTGTAATAGTTTCAGCAACTAGACCCTTAGTGGTAAACAGGAAAGGAAATTCTTCGCCCCCTGCAATTAAAACGGTGATCGGCTGGAAGTCAATGCCACCTTGCTCTGTAAAGTTAAGCTTGCCTTCTTCCGTGAAGGTTAAGGAACCATAAACTTGATCCAAGCTAGAGGTATAGCGGGTCAGCACTTTACCGGGCACAAAGGATGCCTCTGCCCGCTTATTGGTGGGCTCTTCTTTGATGAAATATTCATTAGGCTCCAAGCACAGATCCGTAAGCACATAACCCTGGCTAGAATCTAAGGGAATGGAACCGCGAACCGTTTCTTTTAACTGAGGGCAGCTATTGGCTAAGCCCGTATTGACAATGTCGTCGTAGGTAAGAACTTTCGCATCGCCAACAGTGTCGTCTCCACTGCAAGCGGTGAGGAAAGTGAAGCAAAGGGCAATAAACGCTGCCAGTAGGGCGCGATACTTCATAGTAGACCTCTAAAATAATTTACCGAATTTTTCAAAATGTCTCTTCCTCTCAGAATTTTACATGGCAGAGGCTCTTCCTAAGCAGGGATTTAGCAGATAACGTGATTTCTGATCTGGGATGCGGGTTATAATGGCGATCGTGACTCTTTCGCTGTAGACTTGCAGACCTGTGACTTTTTCGGCAAGCAACTATGCCCCAATGGAAACTCTCCACCGAGTTTAGCTTTAGCGCTGCCCATTACATCCCCGATTATGACGGGCCCTGCGGGCGAATGCACGGTCACACCTATACGGTGAGAGTGGAGGCAACGGCTCCACAACTCCATGCCTCGGAATTTTGTCCCCATCCGGTTATGGTGGCGGATTTTAGAACGCTGCGCTGGGCCCGGCGAGATGCCCTGAAGGGCGGGCTAGATCATGGGGTCTTAAATGAATTATTGCCGCCGGAATATGCGACTACAGCAGAAATGATTGCCAAGTATATTTACGATCGCACCCAGGCGGAATTGCCGGAAGGGGTTCGGGTTAAGGTCTCTGTGTCTGAAAGTCCCCATTCTTGGGCGGAATATGGCGATGACTGAGGGGCAAAGCACTAGAATACGGGAAACGATCGCTACTGCTCCTCTACCGCAAAACGCCGAGGAATTCGCGATCGTCGAAACGTTTCATTCGGTGCAGGGGGAGGGATATTGGGCGGGAACCAATGCCTTTTTCATGCGCTTGGCGGGCTGTAATGTGGGCTGTCCCTGGTGTGACACGAAAATTTCCTGGAATGTCCAACGACATCCCCAACGATCGATCGCGGATTTAGTGGCAGAAGCCTCGGCTGCCCAACCTCGCCTAGTGATTATTACCGGCGGAGAACCGACCCAATGGGATTTAAGCCCCTTAACCCTTGCCCTGAAAACCGCCGGATTACGAGTTCACCTCGAAACCTCTGGTGCTTATCCCCTCCGGGGGACTTTTGATTGGGTAACCCTATCCCCCAAACCCTTTAAGCCTCCCCTACCCAGCGTTTACCCGCAGGCCCACGAACTTAAGATCATTATTGCCCAGTCCAACGATTTGCTCTGGGCCGAAGCCCAAGCTCAGCAGGTTGGGCCAGAAGTATGGCGCTATTTGCAGCCGGAATGGAGCCAACCCCAGGCCAAGCAATGGATTTTTGATTACATTCTGCAGCATCCCCAGTGGCGGATCAGCTTACAAACCCATAAGGTCTTAGCAGTACGCTAGGGGCTATGAGTCGTTAGGGATGAAAGGCCTTCCCCTGTTAGTGGTTTAAGGAGTTGACTCGATAGGCTTGAATCAGGGCATAGGCATAGACCCCCAAAATGACCAGGAGACAAAAATTGCTGAGGGGATGGTAAGTATCAATAATCCGATCGTAACTCCACCCATAAGCCACCAAAATATTCATATCGCCCCCACCATCGCCTTCTCCCCCCAACAAAGTTCCCCAGGGAATAAAAGCTTGCCCTCGACTCACTTTGCGCCAGAGAAAAAACGCATTCCAAAACGTCACCGCTGCGGAGAAAACCACGGGAAAACGATTTACTTCCCAGCGAAAATATTGAGGTAAGGGAAAGAAAAAGGTCATCATCAGGAAAGCGCAGAGGCAAAATTCGCCCCCGATCCCACTAAAGGCTAAGAGCATTCCAAAGGTATCTTCAGAAATTCCCCAAGTCAGCCAAACTTGCAGCAGCCCTAAGCCAATGGCAATTCCCAAACCCCACCGTCGTTGTTCTCGCCAACTACTCCAGCCAAATAAACTAATCAAAGCCAAGACACTGCAATAGACCCAAAGGGAACGGGTTTCTCCCACATTTGTCCAGCCAAAGGGCAGGGGAATGGCACGATAACCACTCAGCCAAGCGATCGTCGCGTGTCCCCATTCATGCAACCAGATTCTTAAGCCCACCAAAAGAAAGTGGGTGGGGGGAAAATAGTTACAGAGCATCGCCAGGACTGAAATCAGGGGAAACCAGATCAGATCTGACCAGACCGGGTTTAGACCCAATCCAGACAAAGCAGATGGTGTAGTTTGACTAGCAGGTATGGTAAGCTGACGACTCCAAAGAATGTGCTGCCGCCGTTGCATGCCATACACCTTAATCTCCTTGAGATCTTGGCGCTCTCGATCCGTGAGTTTTTGTAAGGTGGCTTTAATCTTGCCCAGGACGGAAGCAGGATTTGGGTACTGTTGCGCGGAGACTTGAATGTGTAGGGCTCCTTGGCTCAGACTAACCTCTGCTGAAATCCCTTTCTGGTTTAACCATTGAGTCAAGAGTTGGGCCAAGAGAGGATTAGAGCGATCTTGGCGGTCAGGGGGGCTTTCCGTGAGGGGAAATGCTGTTGTCGCAGTACTTGTTCTAGTGGTGCCTCTCGTCCCTGTCTCGGTGGTGTCCAGGGCTGGCGGCTCTGTCTCTGTGGGGAAGTAATGCTGCAACATCCCCTTTACCGTGTGGTGAGCTATTTTGAGCGCTTCTAAGTCTGCCTTTGCCGTGCGGGGCGTTTGGCGTTTGAGCCGAAAGTAGGCCTGATCTACCGCTTCGATCGTTGCGCCAGGGCGAAGCTCTAACAAACGGTAATGAGCTGCAATGGTTTCTGGATCCAGACTGCTGGCATCAAAGGAGTCAGGGGAATGGTCAGCCATAAAGTTGAGCTATAGGGTTCAGCTATATAGAATGCTTGTTTCAACCCCGAGCTATAAAACGGGGACAGGCGTGGCAAATGTCAATACCGTAAGGGTTCTGGACTGAATTAATGACGCGCATTAGATGACATCCCGGACAACTGTGCTATGATAATGAGGCACTGCGGGCGTAATTCAGTGGTAGAATGTCAGCTTCCCAAGCTGAACGTCGTGGGTTCGAGTCCCATCGCCCGCTTTAAACTCGAAACACTCATGAGGTTCAATTAACTGTCCCACATTTTACCCCAGCGACCGCAAAAGCTTCCCATAGCCTCACCGCAATCCGCAAGAAGCGTTTAAACATGCTGGTTAGGAAATGGTATCCGGATCAATGTTCAGCGATCGTAAATAAGCTGCTAGACGATCGGCCCGTTGCTGCTCCCGCCGAGCTAGTTAAAGAAGTTTTAAGAGCTTTACGATAGGCTTTCACCGCTTGAGTTTGTTGGGGATTATCGATAAACTGGGAGGGGAGATTAAAATCTAACTGAGGTAAAAGCAAACTTTTTTCCTGAGCTTCGTACTCCCGATCGGCATCAACTAGAGAATAAATCTCAAATTTACCTTTTTTCCAGAACCAAACTTCTTGAACCCCTAATCCTTGATACATCCGTAACTTATTGAGGGTACCGCTGGTAATCACCACTTCCACCGCAATATCGGGTACTTCTCGTAAGGTGCCAAAACAGTAACACTCATCCGGTTCCAGACCCCGCTCGGCGGCTTTTTTGCGAAAAGTTGCGGCTCCATAGCCATTCAGATCAAGAGGCTACCAACGTAAAGCGGGATAAAATGGACTTACGGATCGGCTGAAAACCTTACAGGCTGAGATCCTCTTAAGTTGATACCCAGGCTAGATGCATTTCAGTTAGACTCTTAATAGTTCCTAATAAATTCAACACATTGATTATACGATCGTTTTTTCTAAGTTAAAATTAGGCTGTACTTCAAGTTTTACCTTTTACCCAATCGTCCTCGCAGTCCATCGTAGGTACCTTTCAGGCAAGCCCAGACTTTGAGTCTCTTCTGATCTGGTAGGAAAAAAATAATCCAAAATGAGGTTGCACTTAGATATTTTAAGCGAAATAGAATTGCTGCTATTTTCCAGATTCCCTGTGCATATTTGATGTCTAAGTACGTGTGATTGCGACAGGTGTAGTAATGGCGGAGTGGGGAATAGTTTTGCAAAATTTTCGATTTTCCAAACCAGAAAATAGTATGGGGTAGTCCAAAATTATGCTGGAGAATAGCGGTTGTTACGATGTAGTTTGAATAACCAGCTAGGTATAGGCGCATTCCATACTCGATATCTACGCCATCAATAAAGAATTTTCCTTGGGGAGGGGCAATTGTTTTTGCTGCCGCTAAGTTTAGGAGTGAACCAGAGGTAATGGGGGCAATACAAGGATAGTAAGAACGATCGCTCTGGTGGGGTTAACCGATGAAGCGATAGCGATCGTGAATGGCGGCTAGTACCGGTTCAGGGGGATGGCCACTGAGGGCCGTGGGTGCAATAATTCCCGGTTGAATCTTCGCTGTCATTAACTGTAAATAGACGGCTACTAATTGCTGCAAACATTGGGGAGTGGCTTGGCTATCTTGGTCAAAAAGCCAGAGCAGTTGATAGCCCTCCTGGATCGCCCAGTCAATGCCAAGGGCAATGCCCTCCCCTAGACCAATATTGTGCGGCTGGTAGTGAGGGGTGAGGGGAACGATCGACGGGGGAAGGGGAAGGGGTTGGGGGGAATTATCGAGAATATAAATCCCCTCTAAAGACTGATCTTGAAGACTTTGAACACAGGCATTTAAAGCCGTGGCATCTTGATAGGCAGTGATATAAGCCGCAATCCTCAGGGAAGACACGAAACATCCCCCTTACGATCGCTGCGATCTGCGAATTAACTGGTCTTCTTTCGTCTTAAAGCGCATCGGGGTCAATGCCCTGCTCCCTTACAAGTTGGGACAAACGATCGGCTCGTTGTTTTTCAAGCTCAAATTTTTGGCTACCAACTTAAGGCGGAAGAGTGCGGCGCTCCGCGCCGCACTCTTCCGTTGAATTTTTTCGCTTTCAGCGGAAAGCCCATGAACTCTAGTTTAGTGGGGGAAAACCAAAAATATTCTGGCGTGCGGAACCGATTTTGGTACAGTTCTTTCTTGAGGGTACGATCGATTTTAGAGGTACTATCTGATAATAATAATTCAATAATGAGATTGGGATAGCGTCCGTCCTCTTCCCAAACTACCCAGGAGTTTCGAGGCTGATTCGTAACATCTTTAACTAAAAAGAAATCTGTCCCCCGAAAGTTGCGTTTTTTGAGTTGTTGACGACTAAAATAAATGGTCAAGTTTGCCCCAATAAAGTAGTCCGTTCGATCTTGCCAATGCCAGTTAAGACAAGCAACGAGAAGCATTAATTGCAGGTAATGTAGGGAACTTTCCATTTCAGGATCGTCACTCAGTAAAATCCGTGCATCGGGCATGGTTTCTGCAAACTGAATTGCGGTTTGATACATACACGTTGCTCCTTTAGGGGGTAGGAGGGGGTCTTGGGGTCTTGCATTTTACATTA
>JBEAPM010000073.1:0-9100 GCA_041164445.1 Cyanobacteriota bacterium | reverse complement strand
CTCGTCCATTACCTCCAGTACGGCTGGTCAGGGCAATGCGGACAATATTACCTTGTCTGATATTGGATCTATTGGTCTACAAAAAGGTTCCAAATTAACCTCCAGTACGGAAGGAATTGGCAATGCGGGAACGATCGAAGTGACCAATACCGATCGCTTCACCCTGGCAGATGGCAGCCAAATTTCTACCGCTGTGGCAGAAACGGGAGAAGGGAATGCCGGAGCGATCGTTCTCAACAGCAATACCTTAAGCCTAACGGGAGCCTCGTCCATTACCTCCAGTACGGCTGGTCAGGGCAATGCGGGCAGTATTACCGTCACGGGCGATGGCGAAATCCGGCTGGATGACAGTACCATTTCCACTGCGATCGAGCCCACGGGAGTGGCAAACCCCGATCTGCCTCCTAGTCGCATTACCCTCAGCGCAGGCTCAGTCACCTTGCAGAATGGCGCAACCATCACTTCAGAAACGAAAGGGAGTGAAAAACTAGCACAGGGGGGAAGCGGAGACGCAGGCACGATCGAGATTAACGCTGCTGAAACGATCGACTTAACGGGAGCCAGTTCAATCTTGAGTGCGGTGGGTGTGAATGCCATCGGGAATGCGGGCGGCATGAAGTTGGCAGCAACGGGGAATATCTCACTGCTAAACGGATCCTTACTCACCGCTAGCACTCGTGGTCAGGGAAACTCCGGCGCGATCGAGATTAGCGCAGACCATTTCCTAGCCCAAGGTGCAGATCGATTTGGTTTTGGGTCTGCCATCTTCAGTACGGTGGGAACCGCTGCACAGGGGAATTCTGGCGGCATTAAACTGGTGGCTCAGAAGACACTATCCCTCTTAAATGGCGCAGTTCTGGATGCAACAACCTACGGTCAAGGTGACTCTGGAGCGATCGAGGTTACCGCTCAAGACTTTTATCTTCAGGGAGAAGACGGTGCGGGCTTTCTGAGTGGGATACTCAGCACCGTTGCAGAAACGGGGGTTGGGAATTCGGGCGGCATTAGCCTAAAGGTCGGGGGCAATGTCTGGATTTCCGATGGGGGCCGTCTAGATGTGAGTACCTCTGGCCAAGGCAATTCCGGCGCGATCGACATGACTGCTCAACAGGTCTGGATTCAAGGAGAGAGTCGCTCCGGTGCATATAACAGTAATGTGTTGAGTAAGGTTGAATCCACTGGCATTGGCAACTCAGGGGGAGTCAGTATTCGGGCCAGTGAAAGCCTCTCCCTCTTAGCCGGCGGTGTTATTGCCACCACCACCTTCGGTCAAGGGAACTCCGGCGCGATCGATATTATTACTCCCACCTTACTGATCCAAGGGGCGACTCGTTCAGAAATTGACATTGACCTGGACAATGTGCAGGGGGCCGGTATTAGCAATATTCAAAGTGCGGTAGCGGATACAGGAAGGGGCAATTCTGGCACCATTACCGTGAACGCCCAGCACATCTCCCTCCTAGATGGCGGACAACTCAATGCCAATACCTTTGGTCAGGGCAATTCGGGACTGATCGATATTACGACCCAAGATTTGCTGGCTCAGGGAGAATCTGGCTCTGGAAATTATCAGAGTGGTATTCAAAGTGGCGTGGGGGATACTGGCATCGGTAACTCCCAGGGGATTCGTCTCAAGGCTACGGGAACCGTTTCCTTTTTAGATGGGGCTCTGCTGTCCGCCAGTACCCAGGGGACAGCCAGCGATCGCAGTAACATTACCCTCAGTGCCCCAACCCTCAATCTCGATACTCAAGCCAGTATTACCGCTAGCACCGCTGGATTCCGGGATCCGGGCTTTAATAATGCCGGAAAAATTGAGATTACGACGGCGACCACAAGCCTCAGCGGTGGCTCTACCATTCAAACCAATACTGCTGGTTCTGGGGCAGGGGGGGAAATTATTTTGATTGCTACCGAGGGATTGTTCATCAAAGGCGATGGTAGTGGCATTTTTTCCAACACAGAAGAGAATTCCACCGGCAACGCCGGCAGTATTTTTATTGATCCCCCCCTTGTGGATATTCGACATGGGGCGGGAATTTCGGTGAATAGTTTGGGGGCGGGTACCGGGGGCAACATCACCCTGGCAGCAGGAGATTTAACCCTGGACAATAATGGGTTTATTTCGGCTTCTACGGTGAATAGTAACGGTGGGCAAATCTTCTTAACGATCGGGGGAAATCTGCTGCTCCTCAATAATAGTACTTTGTCGGCGGCGGCGGGGCTGGGGCAAGCGGCCGGAGGGGATGGGGGCAGCATTACGATCGCTGCCGCTTCAATTCTGGGCTTTAACAATGCGGATATTAGTGCCAATGCTGGGCTGGGTCGGGGTGGCAATATTACGATTAATACCCCGATTTTACTGGGCTTTTTAGTCCAGAACGTTCCCGATACCAGCGGCGATCGCCGCAACAATATTTCTGCCAGTGGCCAGGCTTCAGCGGGCACCATCACCATTAATAATAGTGTGGATCCCTCGAAGGGTTTAGATCCCCTCGCCGCAAATCTTGCTGATCTGGCCAGTCGAGTTCGTCAAGCCTGTGACATTAGCAGTGCCCAAACCCTCAATCAGTTCCGGATTGCCGGACGGGGCGGTTTACCCAGTACCCCTCAAGATCCCCTGCAATCTCAGGGAACGTTAGAGGATTTACGCCTGTTAGACGACTGGATCAGTGAAACCCCTTTCAGCAGCAAACCGATCGCTTCTACTCCCAGTTTAGAGATCAGCTTAGATCCGACCCTGGTTCCAACCTTAGGGGCAACGGGTCAGTGGCAATGGATTGCGCCACAGCAAGTCCGTCTAGCGAGTTCCCCTTGTAACTAAATAGAGGGATACATGGCTAACTTAAGGCGGAAGAGTGCGGCGCTCTGTGCCGCACTCTTTCATTAAATTTTTCCGCTTTCAGTGGAAAGCCGGATACATTCAAAGGTATGTTTAACATCTTGAAATACGAAAAACAGCATGAATCTGAATTACTGACACTCTTAAAACAAGAGCCAGATTGGAATTTATTTACCAGTGAACTAACGATCGATACGTTCAGAGAGGTATTACTCACCAGTGAATCATATATTTGTAAAAGTCAGGGTGTTATTTGTGGCTATCTCCGTGCATTAGTGGATGGATTTGGTGTGTATGTAAGCGAGCTTTATGTAGCTCCAGCCCACAGAAAAAATGGTTACGGAAAAGCCTTACTGAACAAAATTAAACAAACCCATGTGGATCAAGTGGTTTACGTTTTTTCTGATGAAGATAAGTACTATGAAAAACTCGGTTTTCAGCGAATTGGTTCTATCTTTCAGGTCAAACCCACCCCTAACCCCTCCCTGGAGGGGAACTAACCCACCCCTAACCCCTCCCTGGAGGGGAACTGAAAATTCAAAATTATCCTCTATCTCCTATAACCCATTCCCTATTCCCTATTCCCTAACTAAAAACTCAAAACTCAAAACTAAACACAATCCCCCGGTGACCCGCTGTGCTGAAGCAAACTAAACCCTATCGTATGAAACACTCTAGAAAAAGTTTCTCCTTTCTGTCGAAAATGAGAGCGTTTAAGGTGCGCTATTTCTGGAAACGATCGTTTCGGCGATGGGTGTGTTTAGGCCTAGCGATCGTCACGGCTTGGTTTTGTATTGAACTAGAACATCCCCCTGCATTCGGTGCCGTAGGATCTTTCTCTGATCAGGCTGACAGCAACTTCGTCAGTGAGGGAATACTGACCCTACCCCAGGTAAAAACCAGCCTGCGATCGTCCCTCGTCCTTGGGGACGTTTCCCCCCAGGCTCAACTCCAACCCCAACAGCAATTACGCACCGGCCAAACCCTCTACGAAACGGGGCGGTTCACAGAAGCCTTGACCACTTGGCAGGCCACTCTTCCCCTCCTGGAAACCGATCCCCCACGACAAGCGATCGCCCTGACCCTCATCGCCTTAGCCGAGATTGAACTGGGGCAATGGAACAATGCCCAAGTCAGCCTCGATCGTGCTCAAGCCTTATGGCTGCGTTTGGAAGATCGCCGCACCCAACACTTTATCCAGGGTAAGTATTGGGCCACTCAGGGCCGGTTAGAACTGGCTAAAGGTCAGCTTGCAAATGCCTACCAAGCCTACCAAGCCGCAGAAGCTGCCTACGGAGCCGCAGGGGATGGGTGGGGCAATCTGCAAAGTCGGCTCAATCAAGTGAAAATGCTGCGGTTACAAGGCTTTGGTACCCAGGCATTTAACAATATTCAGCGCTGGTTACCGGAAGTGGCTGCCCTACCGGACCATGCCCTCAAAGCCACGGCACTACGGGAGGTGGCAGAAACCTGGGCTATTTTAGGCGATCGGGAACAGGCTAAAACCTATGGCACTCAAAGTTTGGAACTCGCCCAATCCCTCAATCTGGGGGCAGAGAGTATCAAAACTTTATTGAGTCTGGGGCACTTAAGCTGGGATCGTCCCCTGCAATCCTTCAATTACTTTACTCAAGCTTTGCAGACCGCCACGGATTTTCCGGACTTGCAACTGCAAGCTCAGGTCAATTTAATTCGTCTAGGGCTTCGCTTTCCGCGCTCCGCTTCTCAGCTTACGGACTTTTACACCGGACTACAGGACAATCTCCAGCGGGTTCCCCTCAGCCGAGCCCGGGTTTTTGCTCGCTTAAACCTGGCGGAAACCTTATTGCAATATCCCAATCGGGATGAAATCTTTGCCCTCAACGACTCCGATTTTCAAACCTTACTGAATCAAGCCCTAGAGGATAGTGAAGCCCTTGCAGATGGCCGCTTACAAGCCTATGCCCTAGGGGTTTGGGGCACCTTTGAGGAACGTCAGGAAAACTGGATCCAGGCTCAAGCCTACACAGAACAAGCCTTATTAAGGACGCAACAACTGAACGATCCCGTGGGATTGTATCAGTGGCAATGGCAACTGGGACGGGTGTTAGTAGCAGAAGCGCAATGGAGCCGCGCCCGATCAACCTATGCCCAAACCCTGGAAACCCTCGAAGGTTTACGCACCGATTTAGCCAACCTCAGTACGGATTTGACCTTCTCTTTTGAGGAAAAAATTGATCCCGTCTATCGGCAATATGTGCAACTCCTCCTCACCCCAGAGCCGGGTGTCCCCCTGTCTCAGGAACGTTTGCAAACTGCCCGAACTACGATCGAAAGTTTACAAGTTGAAGAATTAGTCAGTTTCTTTAAGGCAAATTGTGTTAGTGCCCAACCGATCGATATTGAAACGCTAGATGCTTCTGCTGCAATTATTTATCCCATCCTGTTGCGGGACAGCTTGGAAATTATTGTGGGCTTCCCAGGGCAACCCCTCCAGCATTATCAAAGCAGCGTCACCCGAGGAACCCTGGAACGGGCTGCCCAACTGCTCCGCTTAGCGCTGGCGGAGTCCTCCAGTCCCCAACGCTGGAGACGATCGGCCGCCGGAGATGCGGAGGGCAATTCCTCCCAAGCCGTTCGTTTGACCCGTTACATTTACGATGCCTTAATTAAACCGATGGCAGCGGATTTAAAGTCCTCTGGCGCGAAAACCCTCGTCTTTACCCTCGATGGCGCACTGCGCAATATTCCCATGGGGGTGTTGTCCGATGGAGAGCGTTATTTACTGGAAGACTATGCCATTGCCGTGAGCCCTGGTTTGCAATTAATGGAAACTAAGCCCATCGATCTCACAAATTTACAAGTTCTCATTGGAGGGGTCACAGAAGGGGGGGCCGTTGAAGTGGAAGGAACGGGACAACGATCGCAAATCTTTTCACCCCTGCCCTTTGTCAAAAATGAGGTTTATGGCATCCAACAGGCCATTAAAAGTGTCTTATTGCTCAATGATGGTCAAACCTTGACCCTCGATTCGGTCGCAGGAGGGGAAGCCGATCGGGGTGCTTCTATCGAGGGCAATGGCGTGACCTCTGCCCTGGCAGAAACGGACACCACGAATCCCCAACTGGTTCCTCAGGGAGCCTTTGAAGCCAAAACGCTGCTCAAAGAACTGGGCACGGGCAAGTTTCCCATCGTTCACTTTGCCACCCACGGGCAATTTACTTCCAAAGCAGAGGAAACCTTTATTTTGGCCTGGAATGATACCCTAAACCTGGATGAATTAAAGGCCTTATTGCAACCCATCGATCGCTCTACGACGGCACAGCCCTTGGAACTGCTCGTCTTAAGTGCCTGTCAAACTGCCCTGGGAGACAACCGAGCCGCCTTAGGGCTAGCGGGAGTAGCGGTACGATCGGGAGCCCGCAGTACTTTAGCCTCCCTCTGGTCTGTAGATGATCAGGCCACGGCGGAGTTAATGCAAGCTTTTTACCAAAACCTAGTCCAAAGGCAACTACCCCGAGCCGAGGCCTTACGACAGGCACAACTTTCGCTCCTGAACAGCGAAAAGCACTCCATTCCTTACTTTTGGGCTCCTTTTATTCTCGTGGGAAGCTGGTTATAAGGACTTTCCCTTGCAAGCAAAAAAATTGAAGGCGGAAGAGTGCTGCACTCTTCCGCCTTAAGGGGGTAGCCGTTATCCGGGAGAGCGGTAGTTAGGGTCTTAACTTCTTATCTTCGGATTGTCGTCGCTTATCCCGCCAATCTGCGGCAGTGAGATAAATCACCCCTCCGGTGGTCACCATCATCAAGAGGATAGCGATCGTTGCCAGCAGGATAGGCAAGGATAAGGAAATCGAAAAAGTATTCACGTCCGTGGACTCCGTAGCACAACCAATGAGAACTCTACTGACCGACCTTCACCTTGGCTAGAGAAACATTGCGGTAATAATGTCCCAAAATTTGTTGATAGTTATAACCTTGGTTGGCGAGGCTATAGGCTCCCCACTGACTGAGCCCTAAACCGTGACCAAAACCACGGCCTTGAATCAGGAACGCTTGGGGCGCGTTAGATTTGCCCCCCAGAGATTGCCCCCCTTGTGGATTAATCACAAAAAGAGAACTACGCAGGTCTAAGGCTTGGCGGAACTGTTCTCCCGTCAGGGTTGTTTGTCCCGCATCCCCAGTAATTTTGAGTTGACGGACGCGACCATTGGGGGTTGTGGCCACGGGAACCATGCTGATAATGTTGCCGACCCCAGGAACCGCACTGCGCAGGGCATTTGCACTCACGGTTTCTGACCAGGAAAATACCGGTGCTTGCTGATCGTAGTCCGTTACGCCGCGCAGGTAAGGCAAGGCCTGAACCCAGACATCCTCCACATTTTCAGTATGTCCTCCGGAAGAGGAATGAAAGACCGCTTCAATAATGTTGCCTTGATAGGTTAAAACTTGATCCGCCGTTTGCTGTACCGCCATTTGGGTCGAGGTGGTTTCAGCGGAAACGCCTTTGTAGACTTGCCAAGTGGTGGTATTGCCGATGTCATAAACCGCGTTGGCTAGCCTATTGCGCTTGTAGAGTGCATAGGAACGAGCCGCAACCGCTTGGGCTTTGAGGGCTTCTAGGGGCCAACTCGTGGGCATTTCACTACCCACTACGCTATAGAGGTACTCATCCAAATCCACATAATTGACCGCCAGGATGCCTTGGGCAGTGGACACTAACAGGACATCACCTCGATACCAGGCATCGTTAATCCAGACTAAGCCGTCACTACTGGGTTCGATCCAAAACTGGCTGCCGGTTTTGCGTCCGAGGGTAATCGTGTTGCCTCCACTCACCGCACGGGCTCCTTGCATGGCCCCCAACTGAGCAATGGGCTGACCACTGCTATCTTTGACCACTGCGGCGGTGGAAGTACCGACTTGAATTTGGCTCGTGCCTTCCTCCACCGCAACCCGTAGGGTTAAAGCAGCTTGAGCGGGTAAGACCATCAACCACAGCCCTAAGAAACACAGCCAAGCAGGCAGCCGCATTAATAGGGAAAGCAAGGGCAGACGGGGAGCCTGGGCAGGACGAACGGCAGAAGATAACCAGGAGCTAGGCATATATGGTATGTTGTCGTGTGTCTCGCTGTTTAGGATAGCAGGCTCTACATCTTTCTGCCCAGATCTTTTAGGTAATATTGCCATTTTTAACTTGTCATGATAGGCAGCAATTATCAATGGTTTCAGGGGGCTCTACAAACAAGCGGTTCTGTTATCCCCAAAATTTTTCTCAGGGTTGTCATTTGTGGAGCCCTCGGTTTTCTCGTTTCCGCCCTATATTTTCAGGGGTTTCCCGTTTCCTTGGATGGCATTAGCCATATTGTGCCCAGTATTGTTTTGGGGCTATTGCTGGTGTTTCGCACCAATACGGCCTATGAGCGTTTTTGGGAAGGACGTAAGCTCTGGGGCAGCATTATCAACACAACCCGCAATTTATCCCGGAAAATTTGGGTTTTTGTGGCAGAGTCTACTCCCCTCGATCGTGCCCGCAAAGTAGAGGTATTACGGCTCTTGGTGGCTTTTGCCGTTGCGACTAAGCTGCATTTGCGTCAGGAACCGTTGAATGATGAAATTGCGTCCTTAGTTTCCCCTCAACAATATAATAAGTTGCAATCCATGAACCATCCTCCCTTGGAGCTTGCCTTTTGGATTAACGACTACCTAGATGCCCAACACGATCGCGGCAACCTCAATACCTATGAAATGATTGCGATCGTTCAGTTGTTGAACCAATTAGTGGATTACCTCGGGGCCTGTGAACGAATCTTAAAAACGCCCATGCCCTTGGCCTACTCCATTCACCTCAAGCAACTCTTGCTTCTCTATTGTTTTCTCTTACCCTTTGAAATTGTCAGTGAGTTAGGCTGGTTGACGAGCATTGTGACCGCCTTAACCAGCTTTACCCTACTGGGTATTGAGGAAATTGGCCTCGAAATTGAAAACCCCTTTGGCCGCGACCCCAATGACCTGCCTTTGGATACCATTTGCGACACGATGCGCCGCAATATTGAGGATTTGATTACCCTTAGCCCGAGTTCTTGCCATTGGACTGATGCGGTGCCAGAGGATTCGGCGGTTAATTAACAGTAATTATTTTGCTGCTAATTACTAACTTATGCTAATATTTACTAATGGCATATATCATTGGCCATTAAGCCCATTAAATTTTTTTGCTTGGCTTTCCACTGAAAGCGAAAAAATTTAATGGAAGAGTGGGGCGCGGGGCGCCGCACG
>JBEAPM010000072.1:0-2514 GCA_041164445.1 Cyanobacteriota bacterium | reverse complement strand
TACCCACGCTGACCACTAAACGGTGGACAGGGAAGGTTGAAGAAACCTATACCTACCGTTATCTCAATGGTGTGCCCCTAAAAGATGGAGAGGATGCCCTATTGGCTAATTGGTGTGAGGTAACTGTCAGCCGTCCCGATGGCAAGGTGATCTATAGAGCCCGTTTACAATTAACCCCGAATCACAACGATCGTTCTACCGGCTGGACTCACTGCCAGTTCAGTGGTAGTCCGATCGCTGAGGGGGGGTAAGTCAGGACGACGATTGTCTTTCAGCCAGGCTACGCCATCGAAAATCACTAACCACCCCGTATCCAGTCCCAGTCCTTAAAGGTATTTATCTAACTGTTTTAAGCCGTCAGTGAGGGGATCTTTTTTGCCCTCTTTCCACACCTTCAGCGGAGGTGACCCTCTTAGCTAATCCTCAATAGGGTCTAACCCAATTATGAACCTACGGCGAGCGATCGTACTCATCTCCTGTCAGTACAGGGTTGATAAACACTAATGGCGCGATAATCCAGTTTCCATTGTTCTTCAGTCATGGCTTTCGATCCAGTTCTTCCTCTTGAATCATCCGCGAGATCGTGCACAGATCGCCGAGTTTCGACGATCCAACCAGAAATGTTGGTTGTTGAAGAAGGTAACAACTCTTGCAAAACCACAGAGTCAACTTTAACCGTCCAAGGACAAGGAGCTTGCCCCCATAAGCTAGAGACCACCTGACCTATCTCCGGCAGTACTTGTAAGCGCAACTGTAGGGACACAGCACTGTGATTTCGGACAAGCAAATCTTTGTAGCCATAAGCGATCGAAGCATCTTGACCCAGCTGGTAAAAGCGATCGCTCCCATAAGCATCAATGCTATGGCAATGTCGCTCTAGAATCTGACAACCTGATACCAAAAAGGTGTGAAACACGTTAGTCGCAATCAAGCATAATCCGCCACCAATTCCTGTCTGGACTTGACCGCGCACAAACACAGGGCCTGCTTTAAACCCATTACGTAAGGTTGGGTCACCTACGCAATTACAGAAGCTGAAGATTTGCCCAGAATCAAGTTGAAGTTGGTGAATTTTACTCGCAGCTAGTTGTAAGTTTAAGATACGATTTTGCCGAATTTCTGGACTACCCCGATTTGGGATAGTGGTGACAGAATCACCCCACAAATGAGCGTAAAGATGTGACCGATGTGGAGTTTGTTGATGGGCATAAAAAAAGGGGTAGCCACGAAGTAAGCTTTTAGCATATTTGAGGCTAATCCGCAGAGATCGTTTCCATTCTTTCAAAACGGCGACTCCTTTACTAATTTACCCAACAGATCTGATGAAGATCAGGCAATTCCACTTGTTTAAGTAAGATCAGGTGCGTTACATTTCATTAACCACTCTCCGATCGCTTTCAACCCTTTCAACCTCTCAGAACGATCGCTTCCTGGTCAATGTTAATAACTGAAACGATCGCACTAATCTATCATAAGCTTTTTATGCTTGGGTTGTGTATTTCAACCGAGACGATCGTACTATTCTTCTGGAGGAATTTGCGATTTCAGTTCTGCAATTCAATGTCGCTGTTAGGGCGAAAGTCACTACGCAGGACAGATCCAAACAGAGCGAATTCTGTTACTTGCCATTTGTGACAAAACTCAGCAATTTTCTCTATGGGGTAATTCGATCGCCCCAATCGTCATGTCAGTTCTATCCCCAAGATTGCTAGCTGTTCGTTGATCCAATCGGTTGCAGTTTCTTCATCAGTTTCGATCGCCCGTTCTACTCCTGTTTTAATGCTCCGTGGTGATCGCCTTTCTAAAATCAGTATTTTATTCACGATCGCAATCCTTGGCATAGGTGCTTTGATCAGTAAGAGTTCTGAACCTAACTGATGATGCTCCCTAAAGGCTTTCCACTGAAAGCGAAAAAATTTAATGGAAGAGTGCGGCGCGAAGCGCCGCACTCTTCCGCCTTAAGTTGGTAGCCTCCCTAAAAGCAGTTGCAGGGAATTTTTAGTCTGGAACTACAGGCTAAAACACCAGAACAATCTTGCCCATCTGCCCACCCTGTTCTAAGCGACGATGGGCTGCGGCTGCTTCCGCCAAAGGGAAACGATCGTTAACGTGAATTTTCAATAGGCCTTGATCAAACCAACGGGCACAATCTTCTAAGATCCGCACTTGATGTTTTTGGGCATCGATTAAGCCTTGCAACTGAGGCGTTAACATCAATTCCAAGCTAATGCGTAAATTCCGATCGCGGGCCACTTTCCAGTTGGTATCGGCGGCAGGGGCTAGGATCGTCACCACATCTCCATAGGGACGGACTGCTCCAAAGGTTTGGGCTAACAATGCTCCCCCCACGGTATCAAAGGCGGTATGCACCCCTTTACCGTCCGTCCACTGCAATGCCGCCTCAACAAAATTGCTTTCTCGGTAAAGAATGGTGTGATCCACTCCCAAATCCTGAACCATTGACGCTTTCTTGGCATCACTGACGGTGGTACACACCTTTGCTCCCTGGAGTCG
>JBEAPM010000071.1:0-3596 GCA_041164445.1 Cyanobacteriota bacterium | reverse complement strand
GTAACCTCTGGCGTGAAGGGGGCGATGTCATTCGTGAAGCTTGCAAGTGGAGTCCTGAACTGGCTGTTGCCTGCGAACTTTGGAAAGAAATCAAGTTCGAGTTTGAGGCAATGGATACGCTGTAGGTTAGTTTTAAGTCCTCAGTTTTGAGTTCTCAGTTTTGAATTAAGGCATAAAACTTGAGATACCTGCTGAGAAATTTGACCCTGACACTGCAAAAAGTAGGGGCAAGGCACACTTGTCCTTACTCTTCCATTCATCATTAAAAACTCTCAAGTTGCGATCCTTATTGCAACTTTAATCGACCTGAAAAGCTAATTGTTCACTGAGAAGAAGGATCTGAGTCATGAAGACTTTGCCCATTGAGCGTCGGTATGAAACCCTTTCGTATTTACCCCCGCTGAGCGATCAACAAATTGCTCGTCAAATCCAGTACATGCTAGAGCAAGGCTTTATTCCCGGTGTGGAATTTAGCGAAAGTTCTGCTGCTGAAATGCACTACTGGACGATGTGGAAACTTCCCCTCTTTAATTGCACTTCTACCCAAGAAGTGTTAAACGAAGTTCGGGAATGCCGCACGGAGTACCCCAATTCCTACATCAAAGTAGTAGGTTTTGACAATATCAAGCAGTGTCAAACGGTTAGCTTCATCGTTCACAAGCCGACCCGCTACTAAGATTTAGTTTCTCGAGTTTCTCGTTGACTTGGAATAGCTCAAGGCCTAGCCTTGGGCTATTTTATTGTGATCCGGCAAGCTCCTCAGACCAACGGAAGGCGACACTATTAGACGACCAAGACGACCATTAACTTGTCCGGTGGTCTGTTGAACTCAAGTTAATCATCGAGGTGCCCCAAAAGAAAAAAGGGGGAGTGAGGATCCCATCATTGCTCCTCACTCCCCTCGATCCAGATCAAGGACTGGCTTGATGTCTATTTCGTTTCGGTGTAGTCCGCATCAATGACATCATCGTCAGCACCGGCAGAGCTACTGGGTTCCTCCCCTGGGCTTGGAGCCGCTTCAGCACCTTCCTGTTGGTAAATGGCACTACCAACACTGTATAGGGCTTGTTGAAGCTCACTAATTAACCCCTTGATACGATCGTAGTCTTCTTTTTCCTTCGCATCTTTGAGTTCGCTGACAAAGTTATCCACTTGAGCTTTGGTATCAGCAGGGACTTTATCGCCCAAGTCAGCAACTTGCTTCTCTGCCTGGTAGATCAGGGTTTCTGCTTGGTTCTTGAGTTCAACTTGTTCCCGCCGTTCTTTGTCTGCAGAAGCATTGCTTTCCGCATCCTTGACCATGCGATCGACCTCATCATTGGACAGGGTGGAAGCGCCGGTAATGCTGATGGACTGTTCTTTGCCCGTGCCCTTGTCTTTAGCGGTTACATTGAGAATGCCGTTGGCATCAATGTCAAAAATCACTTCAATCTGAGGCACGCCACGGGGGGCTGGGGGAATGCCATCTAAGCGGAAGGTACCCAGACTCTTGTTATCTTTGGCAAATTCCCGTTCCCCTTGGAGTACATGGATTTCCACGTTGGTTTGCCCATCCGCTGCGGTGGAGAAAACTTCGGATTTCTTGGTGGGAATGGTGGTGTTGCGGGGAATGAGTTTGGTCATCACGCCGCCCAGGGTTTCAACCCCCAAAGACAGGGGAGTCACATCCAAAAGCAGAATATCCTTGACCTCTCCGGCCAAAACCCCGGCTTGAATAGCAGCACCAACAGCGACCACTTCATCGGGGTTGACACTTTGGTTGGGATCTTTACCCAGGACTTTTTTCACCACTTCCTGCACAGCGGGAATCCGGGTAGAGCCTCCGACCAGCACCACCTCATCAATATCTTTGGGACTTAACTTGGCATCCTTCAGGGCCTGCTCGACCGGAATCCGACAGCGATCGATTAAGGAAGAACATAGTTCTTCAAATTTAGCCCGGGTCAGCATCATATCTAAATGCTTTGGCCCATCTTGGGTGGCGGTAATAAAAGGCAGGTTAATCTCTGCTTGGGTTACGCTAGAGAGTTCAATTTTGGCTTTTTCGGCAGCTTCTGTCAGACGTTGCAGTGCTTGACGATCCTTCCGGAGTTCAATGCCCTCATTGCGTTGGAAATCTTCAGCGAGGAAATCGACAATGCGCTTATCAAAGTCATCCCCTCCCAAGTGAGTATCTCCAGAGGTGGATAACACTTCAAACACCCCTTCACCCACTTCGAGGACGGAAACGTCGAAGGTTCCCCCCCCTAAGTCAAAGACTAAGATCGTTTCATTACTTTTCTTATCCAGCCCATAGGCCAGAGACGCGGCGGTGGGCTCGTTGATAATCCGGAGGACTTCCAAGCCTGCAATACGTCCAGCATCCTTCGTGGCTTGACGCTGGGAATCATTAAAGTAAGCCGGAACCGTAATCACCGCCTGAGTGACAGTTTCACCAATGTACTTAGAGGCATCTTCCACCAACTTGCGCAGTACTTGGGCCGAAATTTCTTCGGGCGCAAACTTTTTACCTTCCGCCGTGCAATCTAGACGGACGTTATTGCCATCATTGAGAACGGTGTAGGAGACCTCGGTTTTTTCGTTTGTCACTTCCTCAAAACGCCGACCAATGAAGCGCTTCACCGAGTAAAAAGTATTTTCGGGGTTCATTACAGCTTGCCGCTTGGCAATTTGCCCCACCCGACGCTCTTTGGTTTTGGGGTCAAAAGCGACCACAGAGGGAGTCGTGCGAAATCCTTCTGCGTTGGCAATTACCGTGGGTTTTCCCCCTTCCATCACCGCAACACAAGAGTTCGTCGTTCCTAAATCAATCCCAACAACTTTTCCCATGACAGCTCAAACTCCTATCGATCTGATTTAATGCTTATCATCTAAAGCTCTGAGCAGATCTCCAAGGAGTATTTACCGAACCGGAGAGGGGGGGATGGCAATGGTTATGGTCACCGCATTGTCCTGGCTAGCGGGCTTTCTGCTGTATTTAGCCCAGGATTGGATTGTGAATTGGGATTCTAAACGCTATCAGGATGTGGAGGGAGATCCGTTCCCCGACCCCCTGCGGTTGAAAGCCCAGCCCTGGTACATCTGGGGACTCAGAGGTTGCTTTGCGGCTCCGATCGTTTTCTGGGCAATCTGGGCCATTCTCCGATCGCTGTTCAAACTTTAGATTAACCAGCGAGTCACCCCCAGGAATAAAGGGCAGTGGGGACGATGAGTTCTCCAGAAAAAAATATAGGGTTTTACCCCATGAAAACAATTCTGGTATAGACTAGAATCTATCGAAAAATCTAGATGGGGAAAGGGATCATGTTGAAGCCTATCACGCTGCACCAGCTCAAAGTCTTTGAAGCAGCGGCTCGGCATGGTAGTTTTACACGGGCAGCAGAGGAGCTATACCTCACTCAGCCGACGGTTTCAATTCAAGTCAAACAATTGACCAAAGCGATCGGTTTACCCCTCTTTGAACAGGTGGGTAAGCGCTTATTTTTAACGGATGCGGGCAAAGAACTTTACAACACATCCCAGGAAATTTTCGATCGCTTAACGCAGATGGAAATGGCCATGGCGGATCTGCAGGGTATGAAGCAGGGACACTTGAA
>JBEAPM010000070.1:0-4052 GCA_041164445.1 Cyanobacteriota bacterium | reverse complement strand
CCTCGCACACAACTCGAAAACCGTTGCTGTAGTTGACGATGTTGTGGTTGTTGCGATACGCAGAACGGCAATCACGTGGATTGTGGTCCCAGGAACCGCCGCGGAAGAATGATATTTCGATTCATCACTAGATAGCCATGCAGTATTCCCCTGCTGTTTTAGCTCCTCTGGTTTCTTGTCATAGTTGCCATGCCAATAATCCTGACAATATTCCCAGACATTCCCGTGCATATCGTATAACCCAAAAGCATTGGGGGGAAACTGACCCACCAGAGTTGTCTTTTGCCGATATTCTCCCTTGGGAGCTTGGGCATAAGGTGTCTTGCCATTGTAGTTGGCTAAATCTGTGGTAATTGTCTCGCCAAAATAAAATGGGGTCGTAGTCTCCGCACGACAGGCATACTCCCACTCCGCCTCGCTGGGTAAGCGGTAGCGTCGTCCCGTCAGTTCCGACAATCGCGCACAAAACTCCACCGCATCGTCCCAAGAAACCTGCTCTACAGGATTATTAGCTCCCTTAAACCTTGCCGGATCGGTTTTCAGTTCCCTCTCCTGCTGGGGTAAACCCGCCACCACCCGCCACTGCGCTTGGGTAACGGGAAACTGCCCTATAAAAAAAGGCTCCACCCAAACCCGATGCTGTGGGTTTTCGTCTTCATAGCGACCTTCCTCATTCTTCGGCGATCCCATCAAGAACTCCCCGCTGGGGATCGCTGCCATCCGCAGGGGCACAGCTTCCTCCGGCAGCCCTGGTAAATCTTCCTCAAAATAAAAAACCCGGTGGGACTGCCGCTGTACTTCCTGTCCCTGGGCATCTACCGTTACCGTCTCTACGATCGCAGATTGAAGGGTCTCTGGATCGGGAGGTGTTTCCGCCAGCCCAAAGACAACTGTTGCCACTTCAAAGTCCACCATCCCCACCGCAAAGCCTGCTTCTTTTAGCTTCAGGGCCAGGTCTGCGGTGTCATCGATCGGTTCCCCTTCTGCCACCCGATCCGCCATGTCCAGTAAAAAGGGCTGAAACCCTTGATCCGCCAGAAAATCTCCGTAGCTTTCCACTAAACCCGCCAGCCGAAACCGCTCCGACTTCGCCAACCCGTTCTCCGCCAAAGCCAACTCCTGCAAAACCCGCCGAATCTCTTCGTAGGCTTCCCCCGGTCGCAGGCAGGCCAGGGTTGTCCACTCTGGCTTTTCCCCCAAGCTCAAAGCCCGATCGGATCCGGGTTCTACCGCCAGCCGATAGCGCAAATACGCCACCATAAACTCTTCCAGGCGATTCACCCGACTGTCCCCAAACTGATCCCGCAGATAGCGCAGCAAATACCGTCGCGTCGCAGCTTCCATCTCGTAGAGGTCGTACCCCACGGGGTTGCACAGGTTAGACAACAACACATCCGCCGCCGCATACCAGGGGCAATCCGGTAAAAAAGTTTCCCGCAGGCAATACACCACATCCGTCGTCAAGGTCAGGGGAAAGGCCGCATGGGCCGCGAGATGAGTTGCCTGGCGACCATAGCGCTGCTCAAACACCTGCACCCGGCGATCGGTTATGTCTCTAGTCTTGCTTGCAACCATGGTCAACCTTACTCCGATATTCACCTTTTTAAGATGGAGGATGTTCTCCAAGTTTTACCCACATGCTCCGAACCCGAGTAAGAGCTGGACGATTCATTCTTAGGGCTGAAATTGTAGCGCGACCGATCGCTGTTAAACCTTCAATTTCGGTTGCAGTATCATTCCACTGAAAGTGATCCCTCCAGACTTGTTGTTGGGGATGAAAAAGTGCAACAGCGGTATTAGTGAGGGGATCGATCGCGGTCTGACGATCGCTTTTATAACGATTACAGGAAGGACAGGCGAGGGCAAGGTTTTCAAATTTGGTTTCGCCACCCGCAGCCAGGGGCACAATATGTTCAAATTCAAAAGTAACAACCGTAAGGGCTTCAGCGGTTTGGCAATAGGCGCAACAATCCCGAAAATGTAGCCGAATTTGGCGTTGAAGTTGTACAGCGATGTAAACACTCATGCGCCAGAGGATTGAGTAAGGGCTTGTAAGGTATAGCGAGCACGGGTTTTGAGGAGGGTCAGGTTATCAATCTGGAGCAAGAGCTGATCCAGGTGCTGCAGTTCCTCCGCAGAAAGTAGGTTCTGATTCTGGCGATTGAGTAGATCATCTAACCGTTGTTGTTCATCAGAAGCTAACTTGCACTGGGCAAGGGCCTGGAGTTCCTGATGACTTAATCCAGGGATATAGTCTGGGTCGGGAGAGGCTGGAAAAAGTTGAGTATAGGTTTCCCAGGGGACAACCACCCCCACCCGATCGCCCTGGGCATTGGTAATGTATTGCAAGGTTTCCGTTCCATCCGTGAGTTCCATAATTTAAGCCAGGGTAGAATAATGAACATCCCAGGGGTACTAGAATTCTATCAAATACGGCAACCTACCCTTTGTACTCTCCACTCTTATTGAGAACCGAAACGAACTCCCCTCTCGGGAGCCTCTCGGGAGGGAGTTGGGCGATGGGTTTAGCCTTGCGGGAAGCATTAACCTCTTGCCCGATCGCTACCATTAAACTACCCTCCCATCCGCAGATAAACCCGATCGCTCAGGATGGGCTGTTTCGCCAAACCTAAGAACTCACTAGCCTGAGGTTGAATCATGCGACCATCCAGCAGTCTCGCCAGTTCTGCCGCCAGGGTTCCAGTCCAGCGGCGGGGGGGTAGGGGGTTCAACCAAATTAAATTCCGCACACAGGGGCTAAGGCGAGTTAAAAAATTAATCACCCCTTTACGATACTCCTGATAACGGTTGGTCGGAGCCGTGGACTGCAGAGCACCCCCCTCACTCCAGATCAGCACAATACTCCGCCGGGGATGCAACCGCGACAATACCTGATCCAGGGGGATGCCTCGGGTGGGTACGCGCCAGTCATAGAGGTAATCCTCTGGATAAGCCGTAAATCGATAAAGCTGGGCCGGACTCACCTGCTGGGATTCGATCGCTGCCACCAGGGGTTGCAGTACGGGCTGAAAGGGTAGCATCACATTACTGTCATCCACCAGCACCAATAACTCCGCCTTTTTCGTCAGCACCGGACGCATCACCACATCACTAAAAAATCCCTCCTGGCAAATGCGATCTACTGTCGCTTCTAAATCTAACTCCCGCTGTAGTCCTTCCCGCAAAGGTCGCCGCAAAAATCGCCAACTATCCAGAACCGATCGTCGGGGCAGGGGCAACTCCGTCGGCGTTAAATGCAATCCTGTTTCATCCACCTGGCGCAATAGTCCAGCTTTTCCCATCTTCACTGCGGTTGGGGCCTGCTTCACCTCTGGCTGAGGGGGTTGCTCCGGCATTTTCCGGGGTGGCACCTGGGGCCAGCGTCGTCCTGATTTCTGAGGTTTTGCCGGTGAGGTCTCCGGCTCAACATCTTTCGGGATAGCTTGCCGGGCCGCCTCTATTTCTCGCCGCTTCTGCTGCACATAACGCCGAAAGGTTTGGTCAAATACCTCGCTATCGTAGTTCTGGCTAGGCTTCACCCACAGCACCCGACACACCTGGCGCAAATCTTCCCAATACTCCTCTTCACTCTGAGCCTCCCAATTGGCCAAGCCAAACCCTTCTCCCAACGCCTGGCGCAACAAATCATACTGCTCCAGGGAAAGGGTCATCCCCGCCTGCCGCAACTGCTGAAACAAATCCAGAAAGGGAACGATTAGCTTTGCCTCACTCATCCCCGTTCCTTCGTCTGCTTTTTGGCTTCCACATACAACTCTTGATCCGCCCTGGTTTTGATTAAAGCCCCTAACAGCGGTAATTCTTCTCCTAAATTCTCTACTTCTTGTAGCACTTGCTCCATCGGTCTTTGATCCTGGAGTAACGCCGTCATAAACTCTAGCAATTCACTGGTTCCCGGTGGACGGCTGCCGGGCTGCTGAGTCAGTAATCCCCGTATTTCCGCAAAGGCGGTTAGGGCTTGGGTCACCAGGGCCTGCTTATCTTCAATTTTCTGGGATCCAAACCGAGCCTCAAGGATGCGCTGTAATGTTTCC
>JBEAPM010000069.1:0-6000 GCA_041164445.1 Cyanobacteriota bacterium | reverse complement strand
GGCAAGAGCAACGTGACAAAATAGTAAACGAGGGGAGCGGTAAAGACATAGCTATCGGCCCGATCGAGAATGCCACCGTGGCCAGGGATCAATTGTCCCGAATCTTTAACTCCAGCATCTCGTTTCATCATCGATTCCGTTAAGTCTCCCAGTAAGCTGGCCACCCCAATCATGCCCCCCAGCAACAAGCCAGTAATGGGAGGAACGGGCCAATTGAGCAACCCAGCCCCTACCATGGCAACGATCGTACTCGCTCCGACCCCAAATGCAGCCCCCTCCACCGTTTTTTTCGGACTAATATCCGATAACCGCGTTCGTCCCACCCAGCGACCCATAATATAGGCGGCAATATCCGCTGCCCAAATACAACAAAAGGCGAGAAGAGTGGTGGTTAAGCCCTGGGGTAAGGCGTTAAATCCTTGCCATTCCATCGGCCAGTATCCCTGAAGAGGAAGATTACTACTGGCGGCACTGCCTAGGGATCGGAGCCGCACCCAATAACTGGGTAAATGTCCCCCGTAGAATAATCCCAGAATAGAAGCCGCAATATCAGCGATCGAAGCTAATTTGGGCTGAAAGAGGAGGTAAAAACAAATACCGCTCCCCGCCAAGGGCACCACCGCATCCACCAAAGAGGGATGCACCGTACTGACAAATAAAATCACCTGAGTTGCAAATAAGGTGGTTTTAGCCGCAGGTGTAATCCCCTTCGCCCGAGCCAGTTGGAAGTATTCCAGTTGCCCCAGATAGACAATTAAGGCAAAAAAGACCGTAAAATACCAACTCCCCAGAATGACACAGGTTAAAGCAATCGCGATCGCAACCAGCGCACTAATAACACGAGGGGAGGACATGGAAATAGGCACCTAGGCTGAAATCATTAATTTACGGAACTTTTCACAAGCGGAAAAATTTAATGGAAGAGTGCGGCGCGGAGCGCCGCACTCTTCCGCCTTAAGTTGGTAGCCCATCGAAAAGTATGGGTTGAGTGGTTGACGGGTCGTAGGATCGCCGTTTCACAGGGCTGAAAACCGCTATAGCTTTTCCCCACTGAGCACAAAAATGGGATTGAGCGCCGCTAAGGTTTGTTGATTGCCCCGCCGTTCCAAACGATTAATCGCCGATTGCACCACCTCTACATTGCGGACTTGCAATGAGGCAAAAGCCTCGGAAATCCCGTAGAGATGATCCAGACTTGCGGCAGTTGCCACGATACGCCCGCCCGCCGACAGATGTATCCAGGCCGTTTCCAAAACAACTTTAATGGGCCGTCCCCCTTCCACAATGACACAATCCGGGGCAGGATTTAAATCCGCTAAGCAATCTGGGGCACTACCTTCCACCACCACCACATTATGCACTCCAAAGAGATCACAGTTGCGCCGAATGAGATTAGCCACCTCTTCATCTCGTTCCACCGCAATCACCGTTCCCTGAGCACAGAGCAAGCCAACTTCGATGGGAATCGTTCCCGTACCAGCCCCAATATCCCAAATCACGGAATCCGCTTTGAGCCGCATTTGAGAGAGTAATAAAACCCGCACCTCACGTTTACTCATGGGAATACCCGGTAAGCGTTCAAACAAGTTATCAGCAATACCGGGGGTCACGTAAGGCCAGCGAGAAGAGGTCATAGCGCAGAGGTGGAATATTGGCAATAAATTATAGGCCTTTCCTTGATCTAACGCACCTTGAAGTTCTAGCCAGTCAGAGCTACACTGCCAATCAATTGAGTTAGCCCCTGATGAATCCATCTGTGTTGCCCGATCCCACTCGCCTGATTCTCAAAAACAACATAACTCTGGTGGTCACTCCCAATCCCACCGTTGACGTTATTTCTGCTCGCTTTTTACTGCGGGCAGGTAGCCTATTAGAGTCCGCAGCCCAGATGGGACTGGTGAACCTTTTGGCGGCGGTGTTGACCAAAGGCACCCAACAGCGATCGTCCTTAGACATTGCCGAAACGGTGGAATACTGCGGTGGCAGTTTAAGTACAGACAGTGGCAATGATTTTTTTGCCCTCAGTTTCAAAAGTATGTCTGGGGATTTTGCTAAATTACTGCACCTGTCCGCTGAACTGTTGCGAGAACCCAGTTTTCCGGAGGCGGAGGTGGACTTAGAGCGCAATCTAATCCTGCAGGGGATCCGAGCCAAGCAGGAATATCCCTTCACCCTGGCCTTCGATCAACTCAAAGCCCATCTCTACGGTGACCATCCCTACGGGTTTGCTAATGCGGGAACGATCGAGACGGTGAGTGCGCTGCAGCGAGAGGACTTGCAAACCTTTCACCACCGTTATTTTCGTCCCGATAACTTAGTCATTAGTATTGCCGGACGCATTGAGGTAGAAAGCTGTTTAGCTCAAGTTGAACAGACCTTGGGAGACTGGGCCGTACCGGCTAAGTCCCTTGAATTTCCCACTTACAAAATTGTAGATCAGTCCATTGTCACAACTCCCCAGCACCTTTATCTAGCCAAAGAAACCCATCAATCGATCGTCATTCTGGGCTATCTCACCACCGCAGTTCACGATCCCAGCTATGCCCCCTTAAAACTGTTAAGCAGTTATTTAGGCAATGGCATGTCCAGCCGCTTATTTACGGAACTGCGGGAGAAACAAGGGTTAGCCTACGAAGTTTCAGCCCTTTATCCCACTCGGCTGGATCCCGCCCTTTTTGTCGTCTATATCGGCACATCTCCCCAAAACCAAGCCCTGGCCGGGGAAGGCCTACAGCGAGAAGTCGATCGCTTACGGGAAGAACCCTTGAGCGAAGCAGACCTGCATACCGCTAAAAGTAAACTCCTCGGCCAATATGCCTTAGGGAAACAAACCACAGGGCAACTGGCCCAACTCTTTGGCTGGTACGAAATCTTAGGTCTCGGGATCGAGTTTGATCAGATCTTCCCCGACAAAATCAAGGCAATAAGCGCCTCAGATCTCCAAAAGATTGCAACCCAATATCTACATACTCCCTGTTCCTCCATCGTCGGCCCCGAAATCGCCCTATTCCCTACCCCCTAAGAATACAGAGCCACAACAGGCGGAAAACTGCAGCACTCTTCCATTCAACTTTTTCGCTTTCAGTGAAAAGCCGAATGCGGTAGAGTATGAGACTAGCCTATTCTTTATCGTGACCTATGTTTGACGCACTCGCCGATCGCTTGGAAGATGCCTGGAAAAAGCTACGGGGGCAAGACAAGATCTCCGAGAGTAATATTCAAGATGCCCTGCGGGAGGTACGGCGAGCCCTCCTCGAAGCGGATGTCAACCTCCAAGTGGTCAAAGCCTTTATTCAAGATGTCCAGGAAAAGGCAGCCGGAGCCGATGTGATTCGCGGGGTACGTCCCGATCAGCAGTTCATCAAAATTGTTCATGAAGAGTTAGTCAAAGTCATGGGGGACAGCCATGTTCCCCTCGCTCAAGTCGAAGACAGCCCCACGATCGTCCTCATGGCTGGGCTGCAAGGAACCGGTAAAACTACCGCCACCGCCAAGTTGGCCCTACACCTACGCAAAGAAAACCGATCCGCCCTCATGGTGGCCACAGACGTTTACCGGCCCGCTGCGGTGGATCAGTTAATTACCCTCGGGCAGCAAATTGATGTTCCCGTCTTTGAAATGGGCACCGCAGCCAACCCCGTGGACATTGCCCGCCAAGGCATTGCCAAAGCCAAAGCCGAAGGCATTGATACCGTCTTAGTAGACACCGCCGGACGTTTGCAAATTGACGCAGACATGATGGCGGAACTTGCCCAAATTAAGGCGGCCATTCAACCCCACGAAGTCCTACTGGTGGTGGATGCCATGACCGGGCAAGAGGCCGCGAACCTAACCCGTACCTTCCACGAGCAAATTGGGGTCACCGGAGCCATTCTCACCAAAATGGATGGCGATGCCCGAGGCGGAGCCGCCCTCTCCGTGCGCACCATTTCAGGACAACCCATTAAATTTATTGGGGTGGGGGAAAAAGTCGAAGCCCTCCAGCCTTTCTATCCCGATCGCATGGCCTCCCGCATTTTAGGCATGGGAGATGTGTTGACCCTGGTGGAAAAAGCCCAGGAAGAAATCGACATTGGCGATGCCGTCAAAATGCAGGAGAAAATCCTCAAGGCAGAATTTGACTTTTCCGATTTTGTCAAACAAATGCGCCTGCTCAAGAATATGGGATCCTTTGCCGGGATCATGAAAATGATTCCAGGCATGGGCAAAATCAGTTCCGAACAACTGGAGCAAGGGGAAACCGAACTCAAGAAGATTGAAGCGATGATTGGCTCCATGACCCCCCAGGAACGACAAGAACCCGAACTTTTGGCCAAGTCCCCCAGTCGCCGCCGCCGCATTGCCAAGGGATGCGGACATTCCGAGCGGGATTTACAGGACATGATTCGCAAGTTTCAGCAAATGCGATCGATGATGAAACAGGTGGGCGAAAACGGAATGCCCGGTATGGGAGGCGGAATGCCCGGTATGGGTGGAATGCCGGGATTTCCTGGCATGGGCGGAATGAATCCCTTTGGGGGCGGGAATCGTCCCGGTTGGCGACCCACCAAGGGCAGTGGGAGTAAAAAGAAGAAAAAAGGGCGCAAAAAAGGGTTTGGGGATCTCTAGAGGGCAACCAACTTAAGGCGGAAGAGTGCGGCGCACTCTTCCAGGAAATTTTTTCGCTTTCAGTGAAAAGCCCTCTAGAGAAAAGGCTTTATTTTTTCCAAGCAAAGTGATAGGCTTCCGGCACATTCTGATTTCCGATCGAAACTTGTTGCTTCTCTCCTGACATCGCCCTAATCTAGCGGAGTAAGACAGTGGAGTAAAACAATAGTGTAGCGTTGTGGACAGAACAGGTTTTTAATTTTTCTTTTTTTAAACCTTGTTGTTACGCTGTCCACCTCCTCCAAATGCAAAGTGCCCTGAACCCATCAAGCGAGGCAAAGCCCTGCTTGACTGGATTGGTGGCGATCGTTGCGTAGCCGATCGCCCCTGCAATCGTTATCATAGGTTGGTATTAGGTGTTTCTCCACCGATGACATCAATACCTATTTTTAATGAGAGGTCAACACGATGAGTACTGTGCTGGTGGTGGAGGATAGTCCCGCCCAACGTGAAATGATTACTGATCTCCTCCGGGGCAGTGGGTTAACGGTCAATATCGCAACGGACGGTGTAGAGGCCATTGAGGCGATTAAAGCCCAGTGTCCAGATTTAGTCGTTTTAGATATTGTCATGCCCAGAATGAATGGCTACGAGGTCTGTCGGCACTTAAAAAACAATCCCCAAACCCAAAGCGTTCCCGTCATTATGTGCTCATCCAAAGGCGAAGAATTCGATCGATATTGGGGCATGAAACAGGGTGCAGACGCTTATATTGCCAAGCCCTTTCAGCCAACGGAACTGGTGGGAACGGTAAAACAATTACTACGAGGATAGACAAAATGGTTGGCAATCCAGATTTCTTTGCAGGGAGAGGGCAAGACCAAGGCCCAGAAATGCAAGAGTTGGAAACTCCGGAAGGCGAGTTACACCTCCGCTTTTTTCTACCTTCCGGCGATGAAATGGCACTTCCAGCGATCGGCATTCGCGAAGCTATTTTTCAAGCGCCTGATCGAATCACCCCCATTCCCAACGTTTCTCCCTTGCTGCTTGGCACCTTAAACCTCAGGGGACGGGTAATTTGGGTGGCGGATCTGGGTCAATTTCTCGGGGATTCCACCCCACTCAACACCGATCGTACAGAACTTCATGTGATTGCCGTGGAAGATCAAGATACAATTTTGGGGTTAGCCGTGGATCGCGTGGGCGAAACAGGTTGGCTCAGCTTAGAGGATCTAACCATGCCCAATGAGATCTCAGATACAATGGCTCCATTTGTTCGGGGAGAATGGATTGCTGATCCTGAAACAGATCGGCGATTGCGTCTACTAGATCAGGTTTCTATTCTTCGTTCCGCCCGTTGGGCGGCATAGTATTAACAGTATAAGCTGCGCACAGACTGGCACAAGGGCAGGA
>JBEAPM010000068.1:0-2589 GCA_041164445.1 Cyanobacteriota bacterium | reverse complement strand
CTGATCGGGTCTGGGGACAGGAAGCTTCGCCAGAACAAGAATCTTACGTTGTTGAAGCCTTTGAACAGGCGGTGATTGCGGCGGCTTCGCTTTATTTTTATGCCCAACATCTCAATATTCCGGTACAACTGTGGACGGCGGAGCAAGGGGTCATTCTCGGTAAATATCCGGTGTTAGAAGCCCTGGCAGCCGCCCAACCGGGAGAACCCCAAAACTATGATTTGCCCTTGGAGGAGGCGGTGTTGTGGCTGAGTCAAAATCCCGCCAGTACTCAAGCGCTGCCGGGGGGGAGCCGTTGGCTACTCTGGGCAGAACCAAAGCCAGAACTGGTGAAGGGAACGGGAAAATACATCAATACCCATGAGGCTTTGGGGGGGCAGTTAAGTCAGTTATGAATTATGAATTACGGCTTTCCCCTGAAAGCGAAAAGATTGAATGGGAGAGTGCTGCGCGAAGCGCGGCACTCTCCCGCCTGAAGTTGGTCGCCTGAAGTTTGAGTTATGGGATTACAACGCATTACGATCGCTCCTGAACAATTTCATCGAGATCACCTGACCTTAACGGTGGAGCAAGCTCACTATTTGCGGCAGGTTTTGCGGCTCCGCTCGGGGGATCAATTTTTGGCGTTAAGTCCTCAAGGGGGGCTGTGGCGATCGGCTCTGACTGAGGAGAGTCATTTGGCGACCATTCTGGCTCCCTACTCCGATTTCCCTGAGTTGTGGTTACAAACTACGTTACTGGTGGCTTTACCGAAAACGGGGTTTGATGAAGTGGTGCGACAAAGTGTAGAGCTAGGGGTGAAAGCGATCGTGCCGGTGCTCAGTGAACGGAGTCTGTTGCAGCCCAGTGAACAAAAGCAAAAACGCTGGCAACGCATTGCCCAGGAAGCGGCGGAACAATGCGAGCGCAATTGTGTCCCTACCCTCTCGCCCCCCTTACCCTTGGCGACGGCCCTTGCCCTGATTCCTTCGGGTCAAGCTCGCTATATTGGGGTGACTCGACGATCGGCCCCGACCCTTTTGCAAGTCTTAACCGCCTTAACCTCAGACCGGGACGAATCTCCCGTAAACCTAGCGATCGTGACGGGGCCAGAAGGTGGTTGGACCGAGGCAGAAGTTGAACAGGCTGTAGCCCAAGGGTATCAGCCTATTTCCCTGGGCCCGTTAATTTTACGAGCGGTTACCGCTCCGATCGCAGCTATGAGTGTGGTGATGGCGATGGGGTAAGGGAAGGAAGGAGACCAGAAGCCTCCTGAAACTTAAGGCGATCAGGATAGACGCTCCGCCAATTCCAGCCACCGTTCCGTACCCCGATCGATTTCGGCGCTGAGGGCACTGAGGTGTTCGGTCATTTCCTGTAACACCACAAAATCTGAAGGTGGGTTTTGGTACAGTTTCCGCTCTAAGGTTTCCTTTTCCGTTTCCCATTGGGGAATAGAGGCTTCTAAGTGTTCGTATTCCCGTTGCTCTTTGTAAGAGAGCCGTTTGGACTGAGAGGTTTTGAGGCGAGTTTCTGATCCGGAGTCGGGGTTTGCTGGGGTGGTTTTAGAGGCAGTCTCAACGGGGGAGGTCTCTTTTTTCGGGTCTGATTTTTTCTGATCTAAATACAGCGAATAATTGCCAGAATATTGCTGAATCTTACCCCCACTTTCAAAGGCAAAGAGGGTATTAATGGTGCGATCGAGAAAATAACGATCGTGGGAAACCACCAGCACACAACCATTAAACTCCTCCAGGTATTCTTCGAGAATGCTGAGGGTTTGCACATCTAAATCATTGGTCGGTTCATCTAGAATTAAAACATTAGGCGCTTCCATGAGCACTCGCAACAAAAATAAGCGTCGCTTTTCCCCGCCAGACAGTTTTTCAATGGGGGCATATTGTTGATTGGGACTAAAGAGAAAACGCTCTAGCATTTGGGATGCGGTGATAATGCTCCCATCGTTGGTTTTGACGAGTTCTGCTACGTCCTTCAGGTATTCAATCACCCGTTGTTCTCCTTTTGTCCCCAGATCATCGGAGTGTTGATCAAAGTAGCCAATATGAATGGTAGTTCCCCAGTCAATTTGACCTTGATCCGGCTCTAATCGCCCTGTAATTAAGTTCATGAGGGTCGATTTGCCTATGCCGTTAGGACCAATAATACCAATGCGATCGTCTGGGTTAAAGATGTAGCTAAAATTATCAATAATTAAACGATCGTTCCATTTTTTCTGTACATTTTCCAGTTCAATAACTTTTTTGCCAATGCGTCGTCCTACGGTGGAAATATCGACCTTGCCCTGAACCTCCTTAAAGGTTTTATCCTGCATATCCATAATGCGATCGATGCGGGCTTTTTGCTTAGTACTCCTGGCTTTGGGTCCCCGCTTCAGCCACTCCAATTCTCGCCGCAAGACCCCGGCATGTTTCCGTTGGCTACTGGCCACAGATTCTTCTGCTTCTGCTTTCTTTTCTAGATAATAGGCATAATTACCGTTATAGGTATATAGGTCGCCCCGATCGATTTCAATAATGCGGGTGGTGACTTGATCCAAAAAGTAACGATCGTGGGTAATGAGTAAAATAGCTCCGCGAAATTGCTTCAAAT
>JBEAPM010000067.1:0-6802 GCA_041164445.1 Cyanobacteriota bacterium | reverse complement strand
ATCAGAAACGCAGTGCGATTACCAATCTCAACCTGTTCGCAATATTCAACAATGCCAGGATGTCCGGGATGACTGAGCTTCTTCAACTCCTCAGCTTCCTCAGCAATGCGCTGATTATGCTCAGAATCGCTAGCAATTTTGATAACATAGGTTTGCATTTCATCTTGAATTTGCCGCCCCACCAGAAAAGCGATCGAACATCCGCCTTGACCTAAGCGCCGTAAAACCTGAAATCCCCCCGGTAAAATATCATCCGGCTTGGCTTGTGCGGGATCTTGCACATAGTCTTGCTCAGGTTCCGTGAGTTCACGTTCGACTTCTTCGAGTAGGCTTAAAAAGTCTGCAACCGAGGCAATTTGTCCCAAGCGCTTCTTAACTTCTGGATGGGTACTATCCTGGATCAATAATTGAAGATTTTCAGAAACACCATCGATCACCGCACTAATTTGTAATCCCTTGGTCTCCCGTAACTTATTACTTAAGTCCAAACCGTTACTGGCGGGTGCCTGTCCTGAAAAAATATGGAAAGCAAGACATCCTAGGGAAAAAATATCCAGGTACTCTCCCACTAATCCAGGGTTGCTCAGGGCTTCCGGAGCCAGATAAGCGGTACTGCTATCCTCTAACCAGCGATCGATATGGGACGTTGCGGTAACCACCGGAGTATTCCCAGAAGTGGAAAGCCGCTCCTGGTATCCCACCTGCCAATTGAATACCTTCACCTGAGGGATGACGTTACCTCCACTTTTGGGAGGATAAACTAAAACACTCTGAGGACACAGCCCTCTATGGATTGCCTTTTCTTCGTGAGCAAAACGAACAGCATCGGCAATCTGACGAATTAAGCCTAAGCGCACATCTGCACTGAACTGTCCTTGTGCTAAGTAATGATCAAGGCGAATCGCGTTTTCCTCATGCTCAAAAATCAAAGCCGGCCCAGATTCATAATCCGTTAAAAGGTAGGTTCTCAGGATATTAGGATGTTGTAAAGCTTCTAAAATCTGATATTCCCTGGATGCCACTCGATTGATCGTAGCCCGTTCCTCCGGAGTGGCACCGGGTTGAACTAAATAAAGGCGAATACGACGCTTATTCCTCTCTAATTTGACATGGGATGCCTCCCAGTCCTGATAGCCAACCCCCTGTTCCAACACCTTCTCTAAGGTATAATCTCCCACCTTTCGAGAGCGCTGGGATGCTCTAATTCCAGCTTCCTCCATCGCTACTCTGATGGCCTTTATTAAAGGACGATCGTGAGGTGTTCTTGGGGTCGGCTCTAATCCAGGGCATTCTCGCCTCAGAATCGCCCCCATAATACCGGGCCGCTTAGACTGGGGGGACTTTTCATCGCGCAAACACACTCGATAACGAGCCACTCCCTCTAAATCACACCGCAGGTTAGGTGCAGAACAAAAGACCAAAGCTTCCAAAAACGGGAGCTTAACGTTACGACACGCTTTTTGTTTTTCCAGCAAGGACTTGAGACGTTTGGCTTTGGTGTTGGCTAAACGAAGTGGATTATCAGAGACCACTCGTCGATAACCGTCGTCCCAAATCCAAGTGCCCTGATCTCCCGATAATTGACCGGGACGACTTTTAATTTCAATAAGGAAAAATCCCTGAGGCGTAAAAACCAGTAAGTCTACTTCATTCAGACTGCCATCATCGGCCGTAAATTCAAAATTAGACCAGGCCTGATAAGGTTCATGAGCGGGAAAACACTTCCGTACAAACTCCAGGGCCTCTTGTTCCCAAGTAAATTGTGAGTGTGTCACTGTTACCCAGTTGTCCAAATTCTGAACGACTAAATGCATAACTTTAGGAATGGATCAGTCTGTCAAGCTTATCAGAAATTAGTTCATACCGTTGTGTGGTGTGCACGCACACCACACAACCCATAGGATTACTGTATGATCTCTGGCAGCCCTGATGGTGAACGGCTTCAGATTGAATTGATAAGACACTCTAGACAGGGCGCAAACGAGTCACTTTTAAGGTAAACTCGCCCCCTGTCGCTTCACCAAACGATCGGACTCGAATGATGTAACTGCCAGACTTCGTAATACGGGTAAACAGCAGGGAATTGGTGGTCGCTTCAGGATTACTGGGGGCATCATCATTCTCGGCCACCATGGAGCCATCGCTAGCCATCAGGGTAACGACCGTATCAAAATTATCTGAGAGTACATCGATCGCAACTTGATCACCGGCAGAAAACTCAATTTTATAATCTCGAGCAAAGCCACCCTGACCCGTTGGAATATCCCGTTCCGTCAGGCTATCTGTGACCTCCCCTGGATTAGATAACGGAATGGGATTGTAGAGGGATTGTGCAGAGCTGGGCAGTTGCAGCCCCATGACCCCCGTCCAAAGCAACACAGCAGGGGCAAAACAGCGCAGAGCAAGATTCAGCATGGGTAATGATTTCCATAGGGAATAATTCTCTATTCTAGTGGACAGCCTTAAGAGATTCCCGCTTCTTTAAACTCCATACTCAAAGGTATAAATAAAGCGTCCCCCCAAGGATTAGCCATGAGCTACGGAGCCGCACTTTGCCTAGCGGGCAAGCCTTTTCCAGAGCTTCCGGGGGAAAATATCTCCGGTCTGTTTTACTAGACCGGAGTGAAATTGATCACACCATTGAATCCCAATCGTTTTGTAAACTTGCTCTTGTCCGTTTAGAATATACGAGGTATCTCTGTATAACATCTTGAGAAACTGCGCGGAAGCAAAGTCACGCCCAGAATCTTACGTTAGGTTCTCTGTCCTGCTCAAGTTTCTCTATCGTTATAAAAACTCTACGCCCATCAATGGGCACCATACCTCAATGGGCAAGCATTCTTCCGTGAAATGTTGTCGTTTCAATCTCTCTGTCCTTGTTCTTTAACTCCTACTATGTACTCCGTGATTCCTCCCACACCATCGTTTTCATCTGCTGAACAATCTCCTCGCCCGTTTCTAGTCTGGCAACGCATTATTGACTGGGCTCAGGAGCATTATCGTCACCGTACATTTTGTCGTGATGAGCGTATTCCCAGTCGTGAGGGATTGTTGTACTTAGTGCAAAGTGGCTGTGTGCGTTTATCGAGCCTAGCGCCCAATAATACCCAAGTCGCCGATGAAACGCCTGAAGAGTCCGAAGAAAGCGATTTTTCCCAAGCCTTTTTAGGGTTTGTCGGAGCGGGGGAACCTTTTGAATTGGTCTCTCGCCAACCCCTGATCATGGCGGCCCATGCCCATGCCGATCAAACTCAAGTGATTTGGATGTACTGGAGTGAATTGGATAATTGGCCCCACTTCCGTCGAGAAGTGATGGAAGGATTTCGCTATCAGCATCAACGGAAATTATTGCTCCTCAGTGCTTTAGGACAGCGACGCACCATCGATCGTCTCCTCGGCTTTTTAACCCTGCTAGTGGAAGAATACGGTGAACCGTGTCGGGATGGAGTTTGCTTGCCTTGGCCCCTGACCCATGCCCAAATTGGCAGTGCGATCGGCTCTACACGGGTCACGGTAACACGATTGATGAGACGGTTACGGCAACAGGGGGTGTTGGAAATTCAGCGAGAGAATCAAATCTGTATCCCCTTGGATCAGTTACACCGAACCGAAGATTAAACTAGAAATCAACCGCGATCGAGAGGGAGGTAAGTGGTGATGACTTCGCCAATCTATTTGGATTGCCATGCCACTACTCCGGTGGATCAACGAGTATTGGAGCAAATGCTCCCTTACTTTTGTGAGGTCTATGGCAACCCAGCCAGTGTGACCCATGCCTACGGTTGGGGGGCGGAAGCGGCGGTTAAACAGGCCCGGGCCCAAGTTGCGGAGAGCATTGGAGCAGAACCCAGGGAGATTATTTTTACCAGTGGGGCAACGGAGTCTAATAATTTAGCCATTAAAGGGGTTGCGGAAGCCTATTTCGCTAAGGGACGACATTTGGTCACCCTGCAAACCGAACACAAGGCGGTTTTAGATCCCCTCAGTTATTTGGAAACCCTCGGCTTTGAAGTGACTCGCCTCTCAGTGCAAGGCAATGGTCTTGTCGATCTCGCGGAACTGGCGGCGACGCTGCGACCCGATACCATCTTAGTCTCGGTGATGGCTGCCAATAATGAAATTGGTGTTTTACAGCCCTTAGCCGCAATCGGGCAGATCTGTCACGATCGCCAAGTTCTCTTTCATACAGATGCCGCCCAAGCCATTGGCAAAATTCCCCTCAATGTGCAAACCCAAAAGATTGATTTACTCTCCCTAACCGCCCACAAAATTTATGGGCCGAAAGGGATTGGAGCCCTCTATGTCCGCCGTAAAAATCCTCGGGTTCAGTTAGCCCCCCAACTGCATGGGGGCGGGCAAGAACGAGGCTGGCGATCGGGAACGTTGCCAGTTCCCCAGATTGTTGGCTTGGCAGCCGCGCTTACGCTAGCGCTAGAGGAACAACCCTCAGAAAGCCAACGGCTTCGGCAATTACGGGATCGATTATGGCAGGCGTTACAAGGTCTGGAGGGGATTCACTTGAACGGCGATCTTAGCCAAAGGTTAGCGGGAAATTTGAATGTCAGTTTTGAGGGAGTTAATGGTCAAGCTCTGTTGTTAGCACTGCAGCCCGATCTCGCCCTCTCTTCAGGTTCTGCCTGTACCACCGCTAAAATTGAGCCGTCCCATGTCCTCCAAGCCTTAGGACGATCCCTAGAGCTAAGCCAGGCTTCTCTGCGGTTTGGCTTAGGTCGTTTTACAACCCCAGATCAAATTGAGGACGCAGCCCAGATCACGATCGCAGCGGTACAGCAGTTACGTCAGCAGAAGCCCTTAAAATAAGCTGATAGCCATTTTGCAAGTTTTGAAACTGGACAGGTTATGTTGCCATTTCAGGTAGTCCCCGCGATCGGTGACGATCGTTTAAGTGCTTACGATTACGAATTACCGAGCGATCGGATTGCTCAAAATCCTGTCAGCCCCCGAGATCACTCCCGCCTCTTGGTGCTCCATTCTCCGACAGATATTGCCCATCATTGCTTTCGGGATCTGCCCAGTTTGCTCAAACCCGGTGACCTACTGGTGTTGAACAATACCCGCGTGATTCCGGCCCGGCTCTATGGGTACAAAACTGGAACAGACTCGCGGGGCACGCCGGTGGAAATTTTGCTATTAGAGCAGCAAGGCAATGCCCCCGCTGAAACCATCCAGCCGCAATGGTTAGCCTTAGTCAAACCCGGTAAACGCCTCAAACCAGGGGCAGAACTTGAATTTCCCGATCCGCACCATCCTGAATCCGTGGCCCTACGAGCCAAAGTGTTAGCGATCGATGAACCAACAGGGGGCCGAATCCTACAGTTTTACCCCTCCGCAGACCGATCGTTTTGGGACTGCTTAGAACACTTAGGGCAAATTCCCCTACCCCCCTATATCCGTGAATCTCAAGCAGCGGCTGAGCAATATCAAACCGTTTATAGTAGCCAAGCTGGCGCAGTGGCAGCCCCCACCGCAGGCTTACACTTTACCCCAGAGCTATTAAAACGCTTGGCAGAAGTGGGGATTGAACAAACCACCCTAACCTTACATGTGGGGGTTGGTACCTTTCGTCCGGTGGAAACTGAGCGCATTACCGAGCATCAGATGCATAGTGAGTGGGTCGAACTCAAAGCAGAGACCGTGGAAAAAATTCAAGCCACCCAAGCGCAGGGGGGACGCATTATTGCCGTCGGGACTACCGTCGTTCGCTCTTTAGAGGGGGTTATGGCTCAGACAGGGGCATTACAGCCCTTTCAAGGCAAAGTCAATTTATTCATTACCCCTGGTTTTACCTGGCAAGTCGTCTCAGGCTTAATCACCAACTTTCATTTACCCAAATCGAGTTTATTAATGCTCGTCAGCGCCTTGGTGGGTCGGCAACGGTTACTCACCCTGTACAATGAAGCGATCGTTCAAGGCTATCGATTTTATTCCTTCGGGGATGCCATGCTCATTTTGCCGGAGGCCCGGCCTGCTCGTGATTAGCCCTGTACCTCAGGGAAAACCCTTAAAACGGTAGGCTACCAACTTAACGTGGAAGAGTGCGGCGCTTCGCGCCGCACTCTTCCGTTCAATTCTTTCGCTTTCACTGGAAAGCCAAACGGGATCCCTTCGAGGAACTGTTCCATTTGCAGCAGAACGCCTTAAAATTATGGTATTGGTTTAAAAAATATAGCCGAATTGGGGTACCATCCGTTATGCTATCCCCAGTTAGTTTCTCGTTCGTTTGATCCATTGCCCAGAAGTGTCAAGAGGTGTACGACTTATGCCCCCAGAATCTAATAAGTATCCGAATCAGCCTCAACGATCTTTCGGGGCAAACGATGCAACCTTTGTCAATCTCAATGGTAGTCCCATGATGGCTGCTCCCGTGGGAACTAACGGGAACTTACAGGTCATTCCCCTCCCCTACCATGCGTCCAACAATGGAGCAGGGGAAGAGCAGGACTTTAACCTTCGACAATTTCTCAGCACCATCCGTCGCCGCATTTGGGTGGTTACTGGGGTTGCCGCTATGGTCACGCTAGTGAGCTGGGTCAATGCCCTCAACCAGCGTCCCGTTTATCAAGGCAACTTTAGATTGCTGATTGAGGATATTTGGAGTTCCGGCACAACGAGTGAGATTTTATCCCCCTCGATTTCTGAATTTTCGGGTAATGACGGGCGCATTACCACCCAACTTGAAGTGTTGCGTAGCCCGGCCATCCTCAAGCCGATTCACGCTGCCCTCATCTCTGAATACCCTAGCCTGACCTATGAAGCATTGGAAACCAATCTCAAGGTCAGT